>QMUF01000007.1 GCA_003663525.1 Thermococci archaeon
CTAACAGGAGTAAATAGAATGCTGGTGCTGAATGTCCTTTGCTTAAGATTATTACATCCTCTTTTCTTTTTCTTGCAAGTACTGCCTTTAAGATTTCCAAGCACGTTGTGGATGAATTTAGATGGAAGTTGTCTACATCTGATAACATTCTCTTGAGTTTTTCATTCAATTGTAAGTTGATTAAGCTCTCGCTCATTCTCCCACCCCAAGGATTTTTAGAATAAGCTTTCCGGATTTCGTTAGTTCAACTGGTTTTGGATTCTCCCTTTCTCCATACTCTATCAAGCCAAGCTCCTTTAGAATTCTGGCATTTAACTTCAGTGTTGACATTGGTTTGTTGAATTCTGTGCTTAATTCTTCTAAAAAGGCATTTAAAGAACGATGGCTTCCATTTATGTTCTCCAAAATTAATATCTGGTTTTCGTTTAAAGCCCTCAAAAAGAGTTTTTTAAACACAACTAAATCGTTTGGTTCTTTTCTTTTTTCAAATTTAGTTATAGATATTGGCGGGACATCACCATCACCAAGCTTTAAAGTGTAACATTATGTATTTAAGCTTTTGGATAGGAAAGCCTGCCCTAATTACTAAATGGGATTTTCTTATATAGTATCTTATCAAAAATCAACAAAACAGCTGAGAAATCCAACATATTGTCCATATCAAAAAGTGTAACTTTACAAGTTCTGTCTTATTGACAAAAAATCTGCAAAAAGAGTTATATTTGGGTTAAGAATCCTTGTATAGGTGATCTATTATGGGTGATTTACAAACTCTCCAACAAGAGGGTAGTTGTTAAATTTGGAGGAAGCTCTATTGAGGACTCTTTTAAGAAGGCTGTAGAGCTTGTTTTGAAGCTACATGAGGAGAATGAAGTTGTGGTTGTGCTTTCAGCACTTAAGGGAGTCACGGATGCTCTTTTGGATTTAACTGAGAGCAAAGATGAACCAATAATAGAAGAAATTGCAAAAAAGCATGAAAAACTAGCAAACAAAAGCGGAATTGACCTCAATTCAGTTGAAATCCTTTTAGCTGAGCTCGAGCAGGTTTTGAGAAATGAAAAGAGTTTTCCAAATAAAAAAGCCTTTATTGATCATGTTCTATCCTTTGGGGAAAGACTTTCAGTTAATCTGTTCGTAAATGCTTTGAAAAACTCGGGAATAGAAGGTGAAGCAATCGATTCCTTCCACATAATCAGAACAGACAACGGTTTTGGAAACGCAAAAGTTGACTTTAGTGAGACAGCAAAGAGAGTAAAAGTTCTTGAAGATTTGCTTAAACAAAATAAGGTTCCAGTCATTACAGGGTTCCTGGGAGGTTATAAAAGCTTTAGAACAACACTTGGGAGAGGAGGCAGTGATTATACAGCAACGATATTAGGTTCGCTTTTAGAAGCAAGAGCTGTTTTGATTATGAGCGATGTTAAGGGAATCTACACAGCTGATCCAAAAATAGTCAAAGATGCCAAGCTACTCCCCTTTGCATCTTATGAAGAAGTTTTGACAGCTTCAATGCTTGGGATGAAGGCTTTGCATGAAAGGGCTATTGAACCGGTAAAGGGAAAAATACCTATAATTCTGGGGAAAACAAATAATCGGAGCTTAGGAACGCTTATCTCAAAAATAAATGCCGGAATGCCAATATTGGCCTACAAAATCATCAATGAAAACCTTGCAAGCATAGGGATTGTTGGAGTAAATGAAGTTAACTTCAATGCTCGGATCTACAAGAGGGGCAGAAATTGGATTTGCTTTCTTGTAAGAAGGGAAGAGCTTGAGAATAACTTAAATGACTTACACGAGGTGATCTTTAAATGAAAGTATCTGCTCCTGCTACGATAGCAAACTTTGGACCGGGATTTGATGTCTTTGGTCTTTGCTTAGAAAGGCCGAGGGATTTCATTAGGGTTAGGCTAAGCGATGAGATTGAAGTAAAAGTTAAGGGTTACAGGGTTCCAGAGGAGCCACATAAGAATGTTGCCTCTGTTTCGGCTTTATCCCTATTAAGGGAAGTTGGAGTTGAGAGTGGCTTTAAAATGAAGATTAAGAAAGGAATAAGACCAAAAAGTGGCCTTGGTAGCTCTGGAGCCTCTGCTCTGGGAGGAGCTTTAGCAATTGCAAGGCTTTTGGATATAGAGGATAAAGAGATTATTTTGAGAGCAGCTTTAGAAGGGGAAAGGGTAGCATCTGGAACTCCTCACGGTGATAACGTAGTTCCAGCCCTGTTTGGAGGATTCGTGGTCTTAAAATCCCTATTTCCTCTTGAAGTATTCAAGATAGATGCAAAGCTTAAGTTAGCCGTAGTACTGCCAGAAGTGGAAGTGAGCACTAAAAGGGCTAGGGAAGTTTTGCCAAAATACGTCCCATTAAGCGATGCGGTAAGAAATTTAGCCTTAGCAAGTTCCTTGGTTTTAGCTTTAGAAAATGATGATATAGAAAAAGTTGGAAAGTTGTTGGATGATTATTTAGCAATTCCCTACAGGAAGCCCATAATTCCTTGGTTCGACAGGGTTAGGAAAGCAGCATTAGAGAGCGGAGCCTATGGGTTATCTATCTCCGGCTCTGGACCAGCTGTATTTGCTTTAGGTGAAAACCTTGATGAGATTGGAAAAGCGATTGTAGAGGCTTTTGAAGAGGAGGGAATTAATGCCGAATACTTTATTAGCAAAGTAGGAGGGGGAGCAGAATGATTTTGAGATGTATAGAATGTGGAAAGGAATACGATCCAATGGAAGTTAGGTATAGGTGTGAATGTGGTGGATTGCTTGAAGTTCTTGTTGATTTAGATAAAGTTGAAAACGTCTTCGATGGTAAAAACATAACATTGTGGAAATATGAGAGCTTCATTCCAGTTGAAAAAAGGGTTTCACTTGATGAAGGTGGAACACCCATCTACCGCTTAGAGAACTTGCAAACTGAGCTTGGGATGAAAGAACTCTACGTGAAAAACGAAGGTGCCAATCCAACGGGCTCTTTTAAGGATAGGGGAATGACTGTGGGGGTTAGCAAGGCCCTAGAGCTTGGTATGGATAAGGTGATCTGTGCTTCTACAGGTAATACCTCAGCATCTTTAGCGGCCTATGCAGCCAAATCAAGCATAAAAGCCTATGTTTTAGTCCCAAGCGGAAAAATTGCATTAGGAAAGCTTGCACAGGCAATAGTTTATGGTGCGAAGGTGGTTCCAGTTAGGGGGAACTTTGATGATGCTTTAAGGGTCGTGGTCAAAGCAAGCAAAGAACTGGCCGTTTACATGCTCAACTCTATAAATCCCTTCCGCCTCGAAGGACAAAAAACCATAGCTTTTGAAATCTTCGATCAGCTTGGGTTTGTTCCAGATAAAGTTATTTTGCCTGTTGGAAATGCTGGAAATATTTCGGCAATTTGGAAAGGATTTAAAGAGCTTTACGAAGCTGGTTTTATAGATAAGCTTCCCCAGATGATTGGAATCCAAGCTGAGGGAGCATCGCCCCTGGCTAAAGCGTGGAAGGAGAGAAGGGACTTCAAACCCCTTAAGAACCCTGAGACAGTTGCAACTGCTATAAGGATTGGAAATCCAGCCAACTGGCCAAAAGCTTGGCGGGCCGTTGAAGAGTCTGGAGGGGTTTTGGAGAGTGTGACTGATGAAGAGATATTGAAAGCTCAGAAAATGCTTGCATCGAAGGAGGGAATATTTGTTGAGCCAGCATCTGCTTCCTCTCTTGCCGGGTTAATGAAGCTAAGGAATGAAATCGAAGAAGATGAGAGCGTGGTTCTGATAACGACGGGACATGGCCTGAAGGATCCGAACATAATCCTTGAGGGGTTTGAGCTTCCAGAGCCAATAGAGCCAAGCTTAGAGGCGTTCAAGGAGGTTCTTTAATGGAGGTAGCAATTTTAGGAGCAACAGGATTGGTTGGGCAAACCTTTGTAAGACTTTTAGAGGGCCATCCTTGCTTTGAAATAAAGCACTTGGTAGCTTCGAAGAGATCAAAGGGAAAGAGGTTCAGCGAAGTGGCAACTTGGGAAGTTTCGGAAGAAATTGGGGAAATGAAGATAGAAAGCTTGGAAGAGTTTAATGAAAAAGTTGATTTGATTTTTTCAGCTTTACCTTCCTCAATTGCTAGGGAAGTTGAGGAAAAGTTTGCCAAAAGAGTACCTGTTTTTAGCAATGCATCTTCTCATAGATATGAGGAAGACGTTCCCATTTTAATTCCTGAGGTAAACGGAGAACACTTAGGTTTAGTCGAAGCTCAAAGGGATAATAGAGACTGGGAAGGATTCATACTGACAAATCCTAACTGTTCTACGGCGATTTTGGCGATTTCACTCAAGGCCCTTTCAAAGTTTGGGATACAGAGAGTTAACGTAGTGACCATGCAGGCCATTTCTGGAGCGGGATTTAGTGGTCTCTCAGCCATGCAGATTTTTGATAACGTGATCCCATACATTGAAAAAGAGGAGTGGAAGATTGAGAACGAGTCAAGGAAAATACTTGGAAAATTCGAGAATAACAAAATAACTCCAGCAAGCTTTGAAATTTCGGCCATAACAACAAGAGTTCCAGTTTTACACGGTCATACTGAGGCAGTTTTTGTTGAACTTGAGGAGGATCCAACTGTTGAGGAGCTTAAGAAATCATTTGAATCCTTTGATCCGTTAAGATCCCTTAAGCTTCCATCATATGCAAAGCCGCTCCTCTATAGGGAGATTCCTCAACCCAAACTTCATAGGGATTTGGGCAGGGGAATGACAGTTACTTTTGGAAGGATGGAGAAAATTGGGGAAGGGAAATTTAAATATATCACATTGGGCCATAACTTAATTAGAGGGGCTGCTGGTGGCTCAATCTTAAACGCTGAGCTGGCTTATGTGTATGAAATTCTATGAAGGAGGAGTGTGAATGGAGGTTAAAACCCACACTGCCTTGCATGTGTTAAAAGGGGCAGTGGTTAAAGTTTTAGGTGAGGAGGCCAAGTGGACAGCAAGTGTTTATGTAAGTGGCAAGCATGGTAGGTTAACCGTTAAGTTCAACCGAAAGCCTACAAAAGAGGAGATTAAAGAGATCGAAAGGTTAGCCAATGAAAAAATTAGGGAAAATGTTTCTGTGGAGGTTTATGAGCTTCCAAGGGATGAAGCGGAGAAGAGATTTGGAAAAGAGATTTATGACCTATTTCCCCTTCCAGAGGAGATTAGAACCCTTAAAGTTGTAGTTATTGAAGGGTGGAATATTAATGCGTGCAAGAAGGAGCACACGAAAACCACAGGAGAAATAGGACAAATAAAAATCAGGAAGGTCAGGTTTAGGAAAGCCAAAGAACTCCTTGAAATAAGTTTCGATGTAGTCTAAGGTACTATGTGGTGCTTTCTGCAGCGGGCCTCATAGGCCTCCATGCCTCCCACGAGTATTCTTGGTGAATCTCTCGGTGCGGGTTTTCCATTTATGAGTCTTTGAGTTCTTGTAGCCTCCCTTCCACAAACGCTGCATATGGCAGTTAGGTATATTATGTTGTCAGCCATTGCTAGGAGTTCTTTTGTAACCTCAAAAGCATCTCCCTTGAAGTCTAAGTTAAGACCAGATGCGATCACATAAATGCCCTCGTCAGCCAGCTTATTGAGAATTTCAACTATTGACATCGGGAAGAATTGCACTTCATCAATTCCTATGACTTCGAATTCCTCTTTCTTTGTCTTTTGGTATATCATCTTTACTCCTTCTTCTGTGGTTGGGATAACAAAGGCCTCATAGCTTAACCCATTGTGGGCCACGACTTTATCTTCACTGTAGCGGTTGTCTATTGAGGGTTTGAAAAGGGCTGCTTTTCTTTTTGCGAAAATCTGTCTCTCAATTCTTTTAATGAGTTCGCTTGTTTTTCCGGCGAACATTGGACCCGTGATAACTTCTAAGAATCCCTCTGGATGCATGAACTTCACCATTTTCAAGATAACTAAAAGAGAATAAATGGGTTTTGGAGAAAACTCTAGAATAAAAGACAAAAAGAAAAGGAAAAGTTTGTCAAACTGGAGTTACATGACCCCATTTTTCGAGGGCCCTTGCCAGCTCTTTGTGAGTTTTGGCGTATTCATCTAATGAAATTCCTTGTATGATTGCATCCAATGCCTGTCTAACGGCTTTAGCTCCAGCAGCTGGCCCATCTGGATGTCCCAAAGTCCCTCCGCCTAATTGAAGTACAATATCACTTCCGAGAGCATCTATGACGGGGGGTAGATTTCCTGGGTGAAGTCCACCAGAGCTCGTTGGGAAAGCAGGTTTTATGTGATAGAACTTCTGATCTAGATGGAAAATGTCATTCTCATCTGGTTTATAGTTCTCTTCTCTTAGGATTCTTGCGTTTTGGATTACATCCCACTTTCCACCTTCGAGCTTTCCAGCTCCAGCAGTTCCAACGTGGAGCTGGTCAAGACCTATAATTCTATAAAGCTTTGCAAGAACGAACATCGATATTCCATGGTAGGGGTTTCTTGTGAAGGTGGCATGCATGGCCCTATGGGCGTGTAAGGCAATGTCATAGTCTTCCGCTAGATCTCGTATGTACTCCAAGCTGGCCCATCCAACTATTACAACATCAACCATGGCATGAGGTAAATCATATTCGGCTAAAATCTCTATTCGATTTTCTATTTCCCTTATATCGGCGGTTATATTAGCAAACCAGGTTTTCTTTTCGCCTGTTTCAGCTTCCACTTTGTCAATGACTTTTGCCATGATGTTGGCTCTCTCTTCAAAGCGGTTGTACCATGGCCCCGTTAAATTCTCATCGTCTTTTATGTAGTCAGCCCCTGCTGAAAGGAGTTCATAAGAAAGCTTTTCCAATTCTTCTGGGGAATATCCAACTTTTGGCTTAGGAACCACACCATAAATAGGCCTGTCTTTGATTTTGAGAGTTTCTCTTACACCTTTGATCCCTTTGTTGGGCCCGCTAAAATCTCTGAGTACTATCTCGGGTAAGTAAAGATCTTCAAGCCTTAGTCCTTTCACTCTCTTCATTCCAAAAACGTTACCGGCTATTGATGCGAGCAGGCCAGGGAGGTTCCATTCTTCAAAAGCATGGGTGGGGTAGGCTATTCTTACTATCCAGCTCCCATCTCCCATATCATGGAAGTAATAGGCTTTAGCTGAAAGATCGCTCCACCTTTCTTCTTCATACCATGGATAGAGAGTAGTCCATGTCCCAGTGGAGCTTTCAGCTGCCACAGCGCCGGCAGCTTGCTCTATGGTATAACCATCCGCGGGGGTTATTCTGAAAACTGCTATTATATCTCTCTTAAAATTTGGTTCATAGTTCTTATCAACATAGTAGTCATATATCTTATCAAACTTTTCTGGCATTTTTACCACCTCATCATTTGAAATAAAATTAACAGGAGAGAATATAACCATTGCGGGGCAAATATGTGGAAGGGTAGGATTCTTTCATTTGATTTTAAAGGACAAATTGGTTTGCTGTTGGCCTTAACAAAAATAAAATCTTTATTTGCTCAATATAAGGCAAATCACCAACTATGGGGATTCCTCTATTTCCAAAGTGTAGGGACTATACATTATAAAATTTCTCACTCTCTTCAACAACTGGCGAGATGTTTTAGTCATCCCCAAATGTATGTTAGCTAGCAGATTATTTGCCTAAAATAGCCTCTTTTCCGAAAGGTTTATATATAACTTCTTTCATAAAATAAAATGCAAATACCAATTTAGACAACTTTAGGAGGTGTTGGGTATGGCTGAGTTGCCAATTGCCCCAATTGATAGGTTAGTTAGAAAGGCTGGTGCACCAAGAGTTAGTGAGGAAGCTGCCAAGGTTCTTGCTGAACACCTTGAGGATAAGGCTATGGAAATAGCCAAGAAAGCTGTTGACCTTGCAAAGCACGCCGGCAGAAAGACCGTCAAAGCAGAGGACATCAAACTTGCTATCAAGGCTTGATGGCCTTTTCTTTCTTTTGTCTTTTCTATTAGGGATATTTCCATTGTGTTTCCCATGGTTTGAATATTCTGAAATTGAATTTTCCTTCTGTAATCTCTCCTACAACAAAAGTGGGGTCGCTCATCCTTGGAACAGTTGGAGAACCAGGATTGAAAAGTATCACTTCTTTTCCCATATATTCATATTTATTATAAAAGAACCGATGGGTATGTCCAAAGATAAGGATGTCCACTCCCATTTCTAGGGCTTTGTACTTTAATATTTGTTCATCCAAACTCAAAAACTGGTGGCCATGTATAAGACCTATTTTAAGATTGTTAATCTCTAAAATCTTTTCTTCCGGTAGAGTGGTTTGATCAAGGTTACCTTTTACTGCTATAGTTGGGGAAATCTCTGCAAGGCGCTCTAAGACTTCGGGAGCAGTAAGATCTCCTGTATGTAGAATTAGATCCACTCTCTCACTTTTAAAAACATTAAAAATTAAATCAGGCAAATAGGAAGTTTTGTCTGGATAGTGAGTATCACCCAATATTCCGAGCTTCACATTTTTCCCCAATATTTCACGTAGGTATTCGTATATTAAGTTTATCCACAAGCTCTTTGTACCTGTTTCTCACAGTAACCTCGGTTACCCTTGCGACTTCAGCAACTTCTCTTTGGGTCATTTTCTCTCCTTCAAGAAGGCTGGCAATATATATTGCAGCTGCAGCTATGCCAGTAGGCCCTTTTCCACTAGTAAGGCCCATTTTGATTGCTTGATTTACTATCCTCATTGCTCGTCTCTTGGTCTTTTCTGTCACACCAAGCTGGTCACCAAATCTCACAACATAATCCACGGGATTCGTAGGTCTAAGTTTAAGGTTTAGTTCTCTAACGAGATATCGATAACTTCTGCCAATTTCTTTTTTATCTACTTTTGAAAAGTCTTCTATTTCGTCAAGAGTTCTTGGAGCATTGGCTATTCTGCATGCAGCATACAAGCATGCTGAAACCATGCCCTCTATCGATCTACCCCTTACTAGTCTGTTAATGACCGCTTTCCTATAAAGAAGAGCAGCAATTTCCCTTATATTTCTAGGAAGTCCTATTTGGGAGCCCATTCTATCTAATTCACTTAAAGCAAAAGCTAGGTTCCTGTCTATGGCATCGCTTATTCTCATTCTTCTCTGCCACATTCTCAATCGATACATTTTGGCTCTAGTACTTCCTGAGATATCATTCCCATGGATATCCCTGTTTCTCCAGTCTATATCCGTTGAAAGTCCTTTGTCATGGAGCATTACAGTTTCAGGTGCCCCTACTCTAGAACGCTTTTCCCTTTGCCCTGGTTCAAAAGCTCTCCATTCAGGCCCAAGATCCATTATCTCCTCGTCTAACACATAACCACATTGGGAACAAACAATTTCTGCCCTGCTGGGGTCATAAATTAAATTTTCCGAACCACAAACTGGGCATCTTTTAATACCACCTAATTGAGTCAAAAATTCTCACCCCCTCTTTTGAGGGGCAGGGCGATGTTTATCGCCTTTCTTTATTTTTTTGGACTTTTTAGAAGCAGAAGAGGATTTCTTATTTCTCCTTTTATCAATATAGAGAACTTCTCCAATATATTTTTCCGGATTCTTGATACGTGGCTTTATGGCCACATATGGAGATTTAACCGGACCGAAAACATCTTTGACTATCCCAATAACCTGAAGGTTCTTATCTATCACCCGATCATTCAATGCCGGTATGAATGTTGAACGAATGATTAAGAATCCCTGCTTTGCATAAGTAGAAACTTTGCCCAAACGTCTCATAGCCCCACCCCAATCGAAAACCTTTTAAATGTATTTGCTTATTTCCTTTTAAATTTTTCTACTAACCACTATAGATAGTAAAATCTCCGGGAAAACTTTTTAAGTATTAGGTACTTTTCCTGTAGATTTTTATAGTATGATGAAGGGACATGTTGGAGGTCATGCACATTAAGGAGATAACTTTTTAAGAGATATGGATTTTAAATACCAATAGTTTCTAAAAGTCTTGAAGGGGGTGAGACAATGCCATTGATTGAGGAGGTTGCAACCCACAGATTTGAAAGAATAGGAAGCCATTCTCACATACGTGGACTTGGGTTGGATGAAAATGGGAAAGCAAAGTTTGTAGCGGATGGCATGGTTGGACAAACAAAAGCTAGAGAGGCTGCAGGAATTGCAGTCAAGCTCATAAAGAAGGGAAGGTTGGCGGGTAAGGGAATTTTACTGGTAGGCCCAACAGGTAGTGGGAAAACTGCAATTGCAATGGGAATTGCAAAGGAACTTGGGGAGGATGTTCCATTTGTTCAAATTTCGGGAAGTGAAATCTACTCTGCAGAGATTAAGAAAACAGAGTTTCTAAAACAAGCTTTGAGGAGAGCAATTGGTGTTAGAATAAGTGAGGAAAGACGAGTTTATGAAGGGAAAGTAGAGAGGATTCAAATTAATAAGACCAAGCACCCCTTCAACCCCTATGTAGAAGTTCCCGAATCTGTAACAATAACGCTCAGGACAAAAGATGATGAAAAGACTATTAGGGCAGGTAGAGAAATAGCGTACCAGCTTTTGGAAATGGGAATTGAAGAGGGGGATGTAGTTCAGCTTGATGCTGAAACTGGAAGGGTCTCAAAATTGGGAACAACGAAGGGGGAAGAGGGTTTATTCTTTAAGAAAGTTGTAGAAATGCCCAGTGGTCCAGTTCTCAAGATAAAAGAATTCACTTACACTGTTAGTCTATATGATTTAGACTTGGTAAATAGCCGTGCAGGGGGGATATTTAGTGTATTCTTTGGTGGAGGACTGGAGATAACAGATGAAATAAGGGAAAAAGTTGATGAAACTGTAAAGCAATGGGTAGAAGAAGGTAAGGCTGTACTTGTCCCCGGGGTTCTCTTTATAGACGAATGTCATATGCTCGATATTGAGGCTTTTTCATTCCTAGCTAGGGCAATGGAGAATGAATTGTCTCCCATTCTAATATTGGCAACTAACAGAGGGATAACAAAAATAAGGGGAACAGACTTAGAGGCTCCGCATGGAATCCCAATAGATATGCTGGATAGACTACTAATAATAAACACGGAACCATATAAGAGAGAAGAGATCAAAGAAATTGTGAAAATAAGGGCTATAGAGGAGGGAATAGAGATTTCAGAAGATGCAATAGAGTATATTGCTGAATTGGGAGAAAAAACAAGTTTAAGATATGCGGTTCAACTCTTGGCTCCGGCCAGTGTTTTAACTGGTGGCGAGAAAGTCGAGAGAGGACATATAGAGAAAGCAAAGGGTTATTTCTCAGACATAAAAAGAAGCACTGAATATGTCAGAAAACTCGAAGGGATGCTTCAGTGACCCTTCTTTATTTTTAACTCTTTTTGAAGTCTAAACCCTTTTAAAGACCCCTTCGATTTTAATCATAAATCTGCTCAACAAAGCATATATACTCTTTCTCCTAATCTACAGAATGCATTTCCACTGGATCAACTGCTTCCGGTGGAAACCTTTTTAAAAGATGTTAAAATTATAAAGATAAAATGTGCGATAGGGATTGCAACTATGCATAAGATATGCTATAATAATCATACAAACAATAAAAATAGGTCAAATTGATAAATACCAATAGATTTCCAATGGAGGGGCGAAAATGCTGCAAGAGGGACAAACCGATCTTAATTCACTTTTTGAAAAGTACATGAATAATGAGAGAATATTCAAGAACAAAGATGTGTTGAGACATAGTTATACTCCTAAAGAGCTCCCGCACAGACGAGAACAAATAGAGACCCTTGTGCATATTCTAGTTCCGGTTTTAAGGGGAGAAACCCCCTCCAACATCTTTGTATATGGAAAAACGGGAACTGGAAAAACGGTTACTGTGAGATATGTAACGGACGATTTGATAAAAATCTCTCAAAAATACAACATACCTGTGGATGTCATTTATCTAAACTGTGAGATAATAGACACTCAGTATAGAGTGCTAGCCAATATAGTCAATTATTTTAAAGAAGAAAGTGGGGTAGAGGTGCCACTTGTTGGGTGGCCCACTGATGAGGTTTATACACAGCTAAAGAAAGTTGTGGATATGAAAGAACGCTTTTTGATAATAGTTCTGGACGAAATAGATAAACTTGTTAAGAAAAGTGGTGATGATGTCCTTTACAGTCTTACAAGAATAAATACGGAACTTAAAAACGCGAAGGTAAGCATTGTAGGAATATCCAACGACCTGCGGTTTAAGGAATATCTGGATCCAAGGGTGTTATCAAGTTTAAGTGAGGAAGAGGTAGTGTTCCCGCCTTATGATGCCAACCAGTTGAGAGACATCTTGATGCAAAGGGCCCAAGAGGCCTTTTATGATGGGGTTTTAGATGATGCTGTCGTTCCACTTTGTGCAGCTTTAGCTGCCAGAGAGCATGGGGACGCAAGAAGGGCCCTTGATCTCCTCAGAGTCAGTGGAGAGATAGCAGAGAGAGAAATGTCTCCCAAAGTTACAGAAAAACATGTATGGAAGGCCCAGGAGAAAATAGAACAGGACACCATGGAGGAAGTTATAAAAACCCTACCTCTGCATTCAAAAATCCTTTTGTATGCAATAGTCTTACTTGATGAGAATGGGGAGTTGCCAGCGAATACTGGTGACGTCTATTCCGTTTACAGGGAGCTTTGTGACTATTTAGATTTAGAACCCCTAACTCAGAGAAGAATAAGTGATTTGATAAATGAACTTGATATGCTGGGCATAGTAAATGCCAAGGTTGTGAGCAAGGGTCGCTATGGAAGGACAAAAGAAATAAGGCTTAACATCACACCCTATAAAGTTAAAAACATATACCGCTTTGAAGAAACATTGAGGCCATTAATTTCAGTGAGCATGCTCAAGCAGAGGAGGTTGTTTTATGGATGAACTAGTGAGGGGGTTAATATCAAACAATTACCTAATAACTCCCCCGGCATATTTTCTTTTATCGGAGCACTATAATAAGGATTTTGCTCTTCCGGAGCTAATTAAATTTGCAAAAGCAAGAGGAACGTTTGTAATTGACCAAATTATAGCTGAGGAATTTTTAAAATCCAAAGGTATTCTCTCTCAACCCAATCATTTAGAGAAGTTCTTATTTGTAGAGAAGAGTGAGAAAGTGGAGAGAACTGAACAAGAGGCCTCAGAAACCTCAGGCATTGTTAGTGAAGTTGAAGCACCAACTGGGATGGTGGAAGAAAGCATTGAACTATCCTCTGGAACTTCAGCCATTTCCGAAGAAACCGAAGTTGTGGAAAAAGCACAGGTTCTTGAGGAGGGTAGAGCAGAAGAAAGTTTGGAAGTACCTGAGGAGGCCCCATCAGAAGTTGAGGAACCTATTGAAGCTCCTCAAGAGGAAATTACAGGGAACTTTGAGAGTGAAAGCAGTGAAGAAGAAAATGGTGGGAATGGGGAAGTGGAAAGGAAAATTATTTTTGAGGAGTATGGGGTTCCTATAGTTGCTGAGGAGGAAGAGATCCCGGAGGAGAAAAAGACTTACTCTGTTTATGCTGATTTTAAAGTTACTCCAAAAGATGGCTTTAAGTTTATTGCAAAGTCTATGGAGCCGGGGTATAATATCAAATTCGATGTTAGGGATGTTAAGGTTACCCCTCCAAAGGCAAGAAGTAGTACTACTAAAGAAGGGGAGATTATAGTAAAAGTCTATGAGAATTATTTCAAAAGCAGGTTAAAAAAGATGAGAAAGATCCTCCGGGAAAATCCCGAGGTTTCTGGAGTTATTGACATTGGGAAGCTTAGTTATATTAACCCGGAAGGCGATATAACGATAATTGGCCTTGTAAACTCTAAAAGGGAGACTAGGAACGGTTATATGTTTGAGGTGGAAGATAGAAGCGGAATAATGAAGGTGTTTATCGGAAGAGACAGGGAAGATTACAAAAAGGCATTTGAAATAATGCCTGACAGTGTCGTTGCATTTAAAGGACGGTACTCAAAGAGAGGAATCTTTTTTGCAGATAGAATATACCTTCCAGACGTTCCCATCTATAAAAAAGAAAAGCCACCACTGGAGGAGAAAGTGTATGCCGCTTTGATAAGTGATATTCACGTAGGGAGCGATAAGTTCTGTGAGAAGGCATTTATGAAGTTCATAGAATGGCTCAATGGTCATGTAAATAGTAGAGCTGAGGAGGAAATTGTTAGCAGAATAAAATATCTCATAATAGCTGGCGATGTTGTTGATGGAATCGGTATATATCCGGGCCAATATAATGAACTCAGTATTCCGGATATTTTTGATCAATATGAGGCCCTTGCAAACCTTCTCTCAAATGTCCCTGACCATATAACCATGTTCATTGGCCCTGGAAATCACGATGCTGCAAGAATGGCTTTGCCCCAACCGGAATTTTATAGAGATTATGCCAAACCTCTCTATGGGTTAAAGAATGCCGTTATAATAAGCAATCCTGCTGTAATTGACCTTCATGGTAGAGAATTTTTAATCGTCCATGGCAGGGGAATAGAAGATGTAGCTAGCTATGTTCCTAACATGAGTCACCATCAGCCGGTAAAGCCTATGGTGGAACTTTTAAAGCTTAGACATGTTGCGCCTACTTTTGGAGGGAAAGTACCCATAGCCCCAGAGTCTGAAGATTTGCTTGTAATCGAAAGCGTTCCAGATCTAGTGCAGATGGGTCACGTTCATGTTCTTGATTATCAGATCTATAGGGGTGTTTTTTTAATAAATTCTGGTACATGGCAAGCCCAGACCGAATTCCAAAAAATGGTTAACATAGTTCCTACACCAGCAAAAGTTCCGATTATAGATGTAGAGACTGCTAGGTTGAGAATGATAGTTGATTTTACAAAATGGTGTGATGTTTGAGGTGAAATAACATGAAAATTTACACTGAAGAGATGAAAAAATACTTTGAATTCTTGCAGAGAGAGATTGATAGAGTGTATGAAATAGCTGAAAAGGCTCGTTCTCAGGGGAAAGATCCCACAAAAGAAATTGAGGTTCCTCAAGCAACGGATATGGCTGGGAGAGTTGAAAGCCTTGTAGGCCCCAAAGGCGTCGCCGAAAGAATTAGATCTCTTGTAAAAGAATACGGCAAAGAACTTGCTGCCCTCAAAGTCGTTGATGAGATAATAGAAGGAAAGTTTGAGAAGTTTGAAAACAAAGAACAGCTTGCTGATCAATGTGTTAGAACAGCTTTAGCTATTCTTACAGAGGGTATTGTTTCTGCTCCCTTGGAAGGAATAGCCGACGTTAAAATAAAGAAAAATGAGGATGGCACAAATTACTTATCTGTTTATTACGCAGGCCCTATCAGAAGTAGTGGTGGCACTGCTCAGGCCCTTAGTGTTCTTGTTGGAGATTATGTGAGGAAAAAACTTGGTTTGGATAGGTTTAAACTCACAGAAGAGCACGTAGAAAGATATGTAGAAGAAATCGATCTTTATCACAGGGCGGTTACCAGACTCCAATATCATCCTTCTTCAGATGAGGTTCGTTTAGCTGTTAGAAATATACCAATAGAGATTACAGGAGAAACTACGGACAATGTTGAGGTTAGTCATAGAAACGTTCCAGGGGTGGAGACAAATTACCTGAGAGGCGGAGCAATTTTAGTAATTGCCGAGGGTGTTTTGCAGAAAGCAAACAAGCTAGTTAAGTACATTGACAAAATGGGAATAGATGGTTGGGGATGGTTAAAAGAATTTGTTGAGGCCAAGGAGAAAGGTAAGAGTGATGAAAAGGAAGAAAAAGCAGTGGAGGAGACTAAAACTGAAACAGCTATGGAAGAAACAGCAAAAATCAAAAAAGGCTTTTATCATGAACTCTATGAAAAGCTTAAGGTGAACATATCTCCAAATGCAAAATATACAAAAGAGATTATTGGGGGAAGACCGTTATTTGCAGAACCCTCCACCAATGGGGGATTTAGACTTCGCTATGGGAGGAGCAGAGTTAGTGGGTTTGCAACATGGTCAATAAATCCTGCAGTTATGATAATGGTGGACGAGTTCTTGGCAGTAGGGACCCAAATGAAAACGGAAAGGCCTGGAAAGGGATGTATTGTTACACCTGCAAGTACAATTGAAGGTCCTATAGTTAAGTTGAAAGATGGGAGCGTTGTGAGGGTTGATGATTATCACAAGGCGCTTGAGCTTAAAGACCAAGTAGAGGAGATACTATACTTGGGGGATGCTTTAATAGCGTTTGGAGATTTCGTTGAGAACAATCAAACGCTTCTGCCTGCCAACTATGTAGAAGAATGGTGGATCCAGGAGCTTGTAGAGACTGTCAATGATGTTTATGAACTTGAATTGAGGCCATTTCAGGAAAATGACATGGATATTGTGGAAGAAGCCGCTGATTATTTGGATATTGAGCCAGAAACCTTAGCAAAGCTCCTTTATGATCCTCTTGTAACTAAACCCTCTATTGAAGAGGCCCTTCACCTATCACATATACTAAAAATACCTCTTCATCCGTACTATACTTTGTATTGGAATACTCTCACAGTAGAAGAGCTCATAAAACTTCAGAATGCTCTTGTGAATGCCACAATTGAGTGGGGTGAATACAGAGGCTTCAGATATGCAAGGAGACTTGAAATAAGTCTGGAGACATTAGGGGATGCAAAACGTTATTTGGAACTCCTTGGAGTCGAGCATACTGTAGAAGGAGATACCGTGATTGTAGATTATCCCTGGGCCGCTGCGCTTTTAACCCCCCTAGCTAATCTGGAGAAAAAGATTGAATTTAAAGAATTCCACACTCCTATTGACCTCATAAACGAGATAAATGAGGTTAAGTTGAGGGATAGGGGAATAAGCTGGATTGGGGCTAGAATGGGACGGCCCGAAAAGGCAAAAGAAAGAAAAATGAAGCCTCCTGTTCATGTTCTTTTTCCCATTGGTTTGGCCGGAGGTAATTCAAGAGACATCTACAAAGCTGCTCAAGAGGGGAAAACATCTGATGTTGAGATTGCACATTTCAAGTGTACCAGCTGTGGTCATGTGGACATATTCCCGACATGTCCTGAATGTGGAGGGGAAGCAAAACTTCTCTACCACTGTCCCAAGTGTGGTTTTGAATCTATATTAGACACCAGATGTCCGAAATGTGACATCGAAATGAAACCATACAAGAGGAGAAGGATAAGCCCCTCTGAACTCTTGAACAAGGCCATGCAAAATGTTGGGATCTACACTCTTGATAAACTCAAAGGCGTAATGGGTATGAGCTCTGCCCACAAGATAGCAGAACCCCTCGAAAAGGGAATATTAAGAGCGAGGAACGATGTTTACGTCTTCAAAGATGGCACCATAAGGTTTGATGCAACAGATGCTCCAATAACTCACTTCAAACCCAAAGAGATAGGGGTTAGTATAGAGAAACTTAAGGAACTGGGATACACTCACGACTTCGAAGGAAAGCCGCTTGTAAGTGAAGACCAAATTCTTGAACTCAAAGTTCAGGATATAATACTCTCAAAGGAGGCTGGCAGGTATCTTGTTAAAGTAGCAAAGTTTGTAGATGACCTCCTTGAGAAAGTTTATGGACTACCGAGGTTCTATAACGTTGAGAAAATAGAGGATCTTATTGGTCATTTGGTTATAGGTTTGGCCCCTCACACTTCAGCTGGAATTATTGGGAGAATTATTGGCTTTGTTGATGCTCTTGTGGGGTATGCCCACCCATATTATCATGCAGCGAAGAGGAGAAACTGTGATGGCGACGAAGACGCTATAATGCTCCTCTTAGATGCCCTGCTCAACTTCTCGCGCTACTATCTCCCAGAAAAGCGTGGAGGGAAAATGGACGCTCCTTTGGTAGTTACCACCCGTTTGGATCCAAGGGAAGTTGATAGTGAAGTTCATAATATGGATGTAGTTAGGTACTACCCCTTAGAGTTTTATAGGGCAACCTATGAGCTTAAGTCACCAAAGGAAGTCGTTGGAATCATTGAGAGGGTAGAGGATCGCTTAGGAAAGCCGGAGATGTATGAGGGGTTGAAGTTTACCCATGATACTGATGACATAGCACTCGGCCCGAAAATGAGCCTCTACAAGCAGTTGGGAGATATGGTGGATAAGGTTAGCCGACAACTGGGCTTAGCTGAGAGAATAAGGGCCGTGAATGAACATCACGTTGCAGAGACCATAATAAATTCACACATAGTTCCCGATCTAAGAGGAAACCTGAGAAGTTTTACAAGACAGGAGTTTAGATGTGTGAAATGCAACACCAAATATAGAAGGCCGCCCTTAAGGGGTAAATGCACAAAGTGTGGTGGGAAAATCGTGTTAACAGTTTCAAAAGGGGCCATTGAAAAGTATCTGCCCACAGCAAAAATGCTTGTAGCTAAATACAATGTAATTGACTATACAAGGCAAAGGATATGTGTTACCGAGAAAGATATCAAAAGTCTCTTTCAGAACGTTTTCCCAGAAACCCAGAGAACTCTCCTTGCCCTAAACCACAGGGACATATGTGAGAGGATGATAGCGGAAAGGACTGGAAGGACGGTGAAAGGCAATGGGTATCTTGATGAACTTAAAGAAAATGGTAAATGGAAAAAGATCGAGAAAAAACAGTCATCAGTAAAAGAGCGGCGGGTTAAGAGGAAAAAAGGTGAAAAAGAAGAAATTCAAAAGCCCAAAAAGAAGAAACAGCCTAAAAAAGTTATTAACTTGGAGGACTTTTTCTCATAGCCCTCAAATGTTTCTTCACATAAACAAAAAAGATAAATAGTTAAATCACCCTATCTTTTTTGATAGTGATGAAATTAGTGCCAAGTGTTGCATACCTTAGAATCCAGAAGCAGTTTTATGTGGGGTACTCTATGGCCCTGGCGGGCTGGGTAGGTGAGCATCTGATTATTCGTAAGTCTATTCCAAAACCTTCTTTCATTGAAAGGGCAATGAGGAAACTTGGATTCTCTCGTGTTGGGGAGGAAATTGGTGATAACTATACCTACTTCTTTAAGAAAAACGATGTGGGAATTTCAGCGTATTTTGAACCAGTAAATGACTTACTTTTTATTCAGGTTTATCCATTTAAGAAAAGGATTGGCTCTGGAGTGGGGATAAGATCCCAATACCTTGAGTTTTATGATCAATTCGTTGTTTCTATTGAACCGGCCCAGAAATTACCTCCGGGAATTAGAAGCATAGGGGTGAATCCACTGATACTTGAAGACTACTATCCAGTCTCCACCCCTTACTGGGGAATGGTTCATGAAGACTGGGAGAATGATCTAAAAATACTGGTTATGCGAGATGAGATATTTGGAGACCTTGAGAGGAACGAATACCGCTGTCCGGTTTGTTTCTCTGAGTTGAGTGTTGAAGACGGTTACTTAAAGTGTCATACCTGTGGATTTGTATATACTGGTGAGAGCGACTTTGGTAGGGTATTATCAAAGGTTTCCATTGGAGCATGGGAAGAGGAGATTATCTTTTAGCCTTTTTGTTCTTAACTATTTCTGTCAGATGCTCTTATAATTGATCTTGAAGCTGTTATGGATAGGAACTCTTTCAATTTTTCGTTTATTCAATACTTTTCTTTTGAAGGCCCTGCTCTTCGGAGCGATGAGGGAATGACCCAATTCCAAATGGGATAAAATTTATAAACACCTCACTTGACTTAACATCGGGCGCAGCCCCGTGGTGTAGCGGCCAAGCATACGGGACTTTGGATCCCGTGACCGGGGTTCGAATCCCCGCGGGGCTACCAGATCCCGGGCTCCAGACCAGATTCTTTCATTATAAAAAACTTAGAGTTTATTAATAACTTTCTCCAATTCCTTTATGGTGATGGCAATGATAAGTCTGATCTCTTTTGATGTCTGGAACACCCTTCTAGACATAAACGTCATGATCGAAAATTTAGTAAAGGCTCTCTCAGAACTTTTAGAGGTTTCTGAGAAAGATATTATGGAAAGAATCCTCAAAACAAGGGAAGAAATAAAAAAGATAAGAAAATCTCGCAGTGGAGACCCAGAAAAAGCCTTGGAAGAAAGTCAGGAACTTCTCGCAAGAGCTTTGGGGGTTGACATTGAGATAGTGAAAAGAGCAACGGCAAAAGCTACTTTAAGTGTTGACGAGAGGATAGTACTTCCGGAGGTTAAAGAAACTCTAAAAAAGTTGCACGGAAGATACATAATCACAACAACCGGCAATGTGATGTTCTGGCCCTCAGCATATACGAGACTCATCTTGGAAAAGTTCGGACTTGCTGAGTACATAACCAAACAGTTCTACTCCGATGAGATCAAAGCCTACAAACCAATGAAAGAAGCTTTTCTAACTCCACTGAGATACTTCAATGTTTCCCCAGAGGAAGCAATCCATATTGGTGACACAAAAGCGGAGGACTTTGAGGGAGCACTAAATGCTGGAATGTACGCATGCTGGATAAATCCAGAAACAGAAAAAGTTGAACAGATACACGAAAAGGGCTTTGTTGTCAAAAACACAAAAGACTTGCTGGAACTCCTCCATCGCCTTTGAGTTTAAATTTTAAAGAAAAAGAGGAGATCAGAGCTTGATTCCACCCATAACTAGGGCCATTGCTGCCTTTTGGGTGTGTAACCTGTTTTCGGCCTCATCAAAGACAACGCTGTTTGGTGAATCTACAACATCATCGGTGACCTCTTCGCCCCTGTGGGCGGGGAGGCAGTGCATGAAGATGTAATCTTTCTTTGCGTGTTTTATGAGGTCTTTGTTCACCTGGAATGGCATGAAGATTTTTCTTCTCTCTTCGGCCTCGGCCTCTTGGCCCATTGAGGCCCAAACGTCGGTGTAAATAACGTCAGCATCTTTTACAGCTTGCACTGGATCATGGAGAAGTTCAAAGCTTCCACCACTCTCTGCAGCGTTCTCTTCGGCCCATTTTATTACTTTAGCATCAGGTTCGTAGCCCTCAGGGGTAGCAACAACAACGTTTGCCCCGAGCTTTGTTCCGGCGATCATTAAGGAGTGACATACGTTGTTTCCATCACCGACATAGACAACTTTAATACCTTCAATCCTGCCTTTCTTCTCTTTTATAGTCATGTAGTCAGCCAAAGCCTGACATGGGTGTGAAAAGTCGCTAAGGCCATTTATAACTGGAACACTTCCATATTTTGCCAGATCAACGACGTCTTGGTGGTCAAAAACTCTGGCCATTATACCGTCTACATACCTGCTGAGGACCCTTGCTGTATCGGCTATTGTTTCTCCTCTCCTCAATTGGAGGTCTTGGGCATTTAGATATAATCCATATCCACCCAGCTGGTAAATTCCAACCTCAAAGCTTATTCTTGTTCTCGTTGATGGCTTTTGGAAAATCATGGCAAGGGTTTTACCTTCAAGAACGCGGTGTGGCTTCCCGATCTTGTTCCAGATTTTCATCATTTCAGCTGTTTTTAGAATTGTCTCAATTTCTTCCCTTGTAAAGTCTTGAAGGCAGAGTATATCTC
>QMUF01000008.1 GCA_003663525.1 Thermococci archaeon
CTACCAGTCTATCGAAGATGGTCTTTTGGTATTCAAAGACATTAACAACGATTAACTCCCCCAAACTCTCCGGAAAAAGTTCTTTAAGTCTCAGCCAGATTCTCTTAACTTTTTGATAATTAATCTCACTCTGCATGAAGTGAATCGGATAAACCGTAAAACCTTTTTTGAGCATTAGGTATATTGCCACTGGTGAATCTATTCCTGAACTTAAAAGTGCAACGGCCTTCACTTTTCCACCTCCAGAGTTAGATAAACTATCCAAGCATTTATGAACGCGGCCCCAACAAGTTCCGGAATAGCAAGTCCTTTGAATATCCCAGTAAGGTAGAGCATTATTATGAAAGCTATTGGGCTGCCAAGAAGCCATATGATGGCGGATTTCTTTTTTTGTACCATTCTCAAACCACAGATAAAGATATCTGCAAGGAGCAAGATGTAAAAGGAGAGTGCAAAAAATGAATGGGGCTTATACTCCTCGGGAAAAATTCCCACAAGCAACAATGACAGCATGCCAAGGGAGAATAAGATGGTGGCTCTTTTCTCCTTTAACCCTTCAATACCAAACCCAATTCCAGTTATGCCAAGCAGGATCAACAGGGAATTGAAAGCATATCCTATAGGATTTTTAATGGAACCCATATCACTGAGAGCATTTTCTGTTAGAGAAAACCAAGGGTTTAAGTGGATGACAATAAAGATGCCTCCAAAAGTAAGGAAAGGAAAGTCCCAGAGCCCTTACCCACCTTTTCATTGACATCCCCTTTTCCTAGGCTCTTCACCAAAAATGACTTTGTATAGTTTCCTAAACTCCTCCCAAGAGCCTCTTATTACGGGATACTTTGGAATGAATGATATCTCACCTTCAGGGAGTGTGGAGAGCTCAAAAGTTCCAATGGTCTTTGCAATTGCCACTATCTCTTCCTCATCCATCCCCACCAAAGGCCTGTAAATTGGCAGGTCGCTTGCCTGACTTACCATATACATATTTTCGAGTGTTTGAGATGCTACTTGGCCCAAAGAATCACCCATGACGATCCCTTTTGCTCCAAATTCCTTTGCAATCTCATCCGCTTTTTTAACCACCATATACCTGCAGAAAACGTATGTGTAGTTCTCCTTTCTAAGCCCCTTTAGCGTTTTAATGACTTTCTCTCTTTCTTGTGGCTTAATTACTATCAGGTCACTTTTGCCTCCATAATGGTATTTCTTAAGCTGATTCCAAATTTTTCTAACTTTCTCAAGGGTATTTTCCCCACTATAAATATGAACCGGGATTACCTCACATCCTCGCTTCATCATCAAAAAAGCGGCAACTGGGGAATCTATCCCACCGCTTAAAAGGATCACAACTTTCCCCTGTGTCCCTATCGGAAGACCTCCAAATCCAGGCAATTTATCCATATAAATATATGCCTTTCCTTCCATCAGCTCAATACCCACTTCAATATCATAGTTCTTCAAATCCACCTTACATTTTTCGTTACTGAGTATATAATCGCCAACTCTGGCGGCTAACTCCTGACTTGTAAGGGGAAATTCCTTAGTTATTCTCCTTGCACTTACTCTAAACTTGGGTTCTTCCAATCCAAGGAGTCTTATTTTTCTCCTAAACAGCTTTAGAGAAGTCTTGTATATTTTCTCTAGTTCTGCATCTACCTCGGCCGCCGAGGAAAGCGAAACTATGCCAAAAACCCTCTTGAGGCTTTCTATGCCTTCTTTAACTTTGTTCGTTTTTACGATAATTCTCCCATACCTTGCAAAGACCTTCTTGTACTCTATGCCTTCACTTAAGAGTGCCTCTTTTATGTTGTTGGTTAGAACACTCTCAAACCATCTTCTAGTTTTTGGGGATTTTGTGCCTATCTCACCGTATCTGACTATTACTGCATTTAACATTCCTTTTCACCGAGTTTAAATTACCTTAAGAACTTTCTCAAGGCGTTTTCTCCTTGGTCTGGGAGCTATCTTCTCAGCCGGATATCCTACAGGGATCAATCCAACAAGGTACCAGTTTTTATCAAGTCCACCAACTTCCCTAAGCTCTTTTTGATATTTCTCCAAACTGGTAACCCCTATGTAACATGTTCCCAATCCAAATTCCGCGGCCTTCAACATGAGGTTTTCTATTGCCATTGCGGCACTTTCAGCACTCCACAAGAATTCAATTTCCTCATATTCCTTTTCTTTTAAAAAGCGTGTGTCTTTATCGATAAAAACTCCAATATAAACCGGAGCTTTATACATTCCCTTTTCAAATATCCTTGTTTTTAGTTTTTCTATTTTCTCCTCTGGTAAGCCATGTGCACGGTAATATTCTGCATGGGCCTCAAACATGATCTCGTGAATTCGTTTTCTGATGTTTTTATCTTTGTAAACAACAAACAACCAGTTTTCAAGACCACTCGCAGTAGGGGCCTTTATGCCGACTTTAACTAAATCCCTAATCTTATCCTCCTCCACTTCTCGATCTTCGTAATATCTTACTGATACTCGTCTATTTATTACATCCCTTAACTCCATACACACCACCAAAAGAATAACACTTCAAGAATTAATACATTTTTCGATAGAGAATAAGGGAAGGAAAACCAAAGAGTGGAAAGAAGTCAACCACCACCTATTCTCATCTCGAATTCTTCTATTGGAACTTTAAAATCTTCTCTGCTTGTTATATCGCCTCTGTTAAAGAGAACCTCCCTAGTCAAAATCCAGTAAATAAGAGCCAAGGCTTTTCTCCCTTTATTGTTTGTAGGTATAGCTAAGTCCACATAACTCAAAAGATTTTCAGTATCAACAAGGGCCACTATCGGAATACCAACATCAATCGCTTCTTTCATGGCTTGGTGATCTGCCCTTGGGTCTGTTACTACTAGCACATCAGGCTCAAAGAAATTCCTAACCAATGGATTTGTCATACTACCTGGTAAAAATCTTCCAGGTATCGACCTTGCTCCTGTAATTTCTCCAAATTTTTTGACCGGTTTCTGACCATAAAGTCTAACGCTCACTGCCAATATTCTATCCGGATCAAACTTTGCAAGGAACTTTCCTGCAGCCCTTAGTCTTTCATCGGTTTTTCTAACATCTAGAACGTAAAGACCATCTTGTCTAACCCTATATATAAAGCGCTTCATATCCTTTGTTTTCTGCTGCGTTCCAATGTGAACACCTGCAGCAAGGTATTGATCGAGTGGAACCAAATATTCTTCCATTTTTCTTCACCCCTCAAATGTTATTATTCTTCCTCTTTCACCCAAATCTTCTGCTATCCTAATAAGCTCATTTATTTTAACGAGGGATCCCTCGTGAAACATTATGGCGGGACATTTAAATCCCACTGCCAAATGAGGCAATGCTTCATCAGCAGATTCATATTTTGCTTCAGCTAATATTGGAGCTATCCTCTCAGATTTAACGTCATTAATCAAGTTGTAAAGATCTGTAAGTGTGCCCAAATTAATTGGCTTGATTGATAGAGCATTGTAATATCTTCTATCTAGTATGTCCCTTGTCTTAAAGAGATACTCCCCGTCCACAAATATCCCATGAGTTCCAGCTATGAGCTCAAGAAATAACTCTTCTTCGCCCAATGGCTTAATATAGGCAATATTATAATCCTCAACTACTCGGAGTACCTCTTCAAGTTTCATTTTTCTCTTTTGTATTAGTCCTAGTGCAACTTCCACTCCCAACTCATCACCTGCCAGTTCTGAAGCCTTTGATAGTCCTTCTAGAGTCACTTCCTTAGAGTTTTCTTTGATTTTTACCATTGCATCAACTACATCGGAGATTTCCATCAAATCCCTCACAAGCACTGCATATTCAAAGTCATCATCTTCCGCAAACTTGAGCATTGGGACTGGCAACTCCGTAGTGAAGGTTCCGCCGATGTAACTATACAAAGGAACTTTTTTCACATTTGCAGCGGCCTTTGCAACGGCTACTGAAACTGCCAATGCAGTATTAGCACCAATGTGGCTTAGATCCTCAGTACCATCTATCTCCCAGAGATAGGAATCTATAAGCTCTTGTTCTTGGGAGTCAAAGCCTATTAGTTCAGGTCCAATTATCTCATCAACCTCACTCACAGCTCTGTGTGCTTCCACAATATATAGGGAAGGCTTTTCATCAATAGGCGCTGCAAATCTTCCAAAGCCAGAGGTAGTAATAACGTCAATTTCAACGGAGTATTTGCCACCTTTGAGGACTGAAATTCTACCCACCACATTTTCAATTACTGTCATCGGATCACCTAACTGGGTCGTATAACGGTTATTGGGATTATCCCCTTCTCAAATTCCACTATTGCAGCATCTAATGGACTAGCACCTTCTGGAACATTAATTAGTACTGGTGCTCCCATAGCTATCTGTAAAGCCCTCGCCCCTATAATCCTCGCCTTTTCAAATCTTGTATATCTAAACATTTTTAATCACCCATGCAAGTTTTGGTGGGGCCGCCGGGATTTGAACCCGGGTCTCTGGCACCCCAAGCCAGGAGGATAGACCAAGCTACCCCACGGCCCCTCCAAAGAAATGTGGTTGTTTAGTACACCCTGTAGTGCATTATCTCATCTATTAACTCAACATGACTTAGGAGCATTCTTCTACAGCAGTATCTTTCAAGTCCAAGATCATCCAAGACTTTTTCAGGGTCTTCCCCTTTTTCCACACGTTCTTTGAATATATAATACTTATCTCCAATCACCTTTCCACAGGTGAAACATCTCACGGGAACTATCAAGTGAACCACCTTTTTGGTTTTTAAATTTTAAGGAAAGTTTGAAGGAAATCAACGATAACTCTTCTGTCTCTTTGCTCTTGGACCCTTTGTAGAGCGGTTGGGTTTGTGGGGTTCTGTTCTTCTTGAGTCGCCAACGAGCATAGTCCTATCATACTTCATAAACTTTTCCTTAAGGTTCATGTCTCCTGTCCATTCAACCAATGCTCTTGCTATTGCAATTCTAGCCGCTTCAGCCTGCCCCATAAATCCTCCGCCTTCAACTTTAACATCAACATCTACTTTACCTATTATTTCCTCTCCAGCAAGAACTAATGGCTCTATTATTGTAAATCTGGCTATTTCTGGCTCAAGTATCTCAACAGGCTTGTAATTAACCCTCACTCTACCCTTTCCTTCTTTTATGGTAGCTCTCGCAACTGCACTTTTTCTCTTTCCTGCGGTTTGGATTATCCTCATTATCATCACCTCAGAACTTTCCACCAAGGAATTTAGCAACCTCCCCAACCGTTACATACTTGGGGGTTTTAATCCTTGACATATGGGCCTCAACTATCGTCTCAAACTCTTTCTCTTCAAACTCTTTTGGAACTCCAGCATAAACTTTGAGTCGTTTGAAGGCTTTTCTTCCCCTGTCCGTCTTCCAGGGAAGCATTCCTCTAATAGTCCTTCTAACTATTTCATCACTTCTCTTTGGGTAAAATGGGCCCTTTCTTGGGTTTGTTCTTGTCCTAAGTTCTGTCCTCTGCTTGTACTTCTCGAATATAAACTCCCTGTTTCCTGTGATTATTGCCTTCTCTGCATTAATAATGACAACCTCTTCTCCTTCAAGAAGCATTTTTGCAATTTTTGAGGCAAGTCTTCCAAGGATTAATCCTTCAGCATTAATAATCCTCATAGCTCATCACTCCATTATGATTACTCCACTACCCTTTGGATTTCTCTCAATTAGATCCTCAATTGTTATTGCCTCTCCACCAACTTGAATTATCTTCTCCTTCGCTTTCTCGCTGAATTTCCATGCAGCTACAATGACTTTGTGATCCAGGCTCCCTGCACCTAAGACGCTACCGGGAACTACGACAATATCTCCTTCTTTTGTGTGTCTATTTATCCTGCTTATATTTACTTCGGCTTTTTGTCTTCTTGGCCTTTCTAAGCGCCATGCTATATCTTTCCATACTTTGACATTCTCTTCATTTGACTTCTTCCTTAGATAGCGAATGAGTCTTCTCAAATTAATATCAGTTGGACCAGTCCTCTTCATGAACATTCCTCCTTTCTTTACTTCTCGCATCGAGGGACGGGGTGATCATTATGGTGCGGGGGACGGGATTTGAACCCGCGAACCCCTACGGGACGGGACCCTAAATCCCGCGCCTTTGACCAGGCTCGGCAACCCCCGCGCTATTCGGCTAATTTATGAAGCTCGTTTATAAATTTATCGCTCTTTCTCATTAAAATTTTGAGCGCTACGCTTACCATTTCCTCAACAGGGAGTTCTCCGTTACTTTCCACCGTAAAGACGAATGTATTCGATACTACCTCTTCCTTTATTTTTTCTCCAATGTATTGTTCAAATTCCCTCGGAATGTAAAAGCTTCTTATAGTGGTTATTATCAATTCATTCTCAGTTTCTTCAACAGGTAATTTTTTCTTTTTTGCAGCCTTTTTAATCTTCTCCCAGTTGGGAACTTCTTTACTTACACGAACCTTTGTCAAGTACTTGTAGTGTGCAAAGCCTGGCTGCCATTTAGCATGGTCTTTTCCTTTTCCCAGTTTTGCATATGCATTAAATACTAATCTCTGACCCTCTGCAAGCTTTACAATAGGTATGTTTGGATTTACCGGCTTCACATCTGGATCATCGCTCTTTAAATCTCCGGAATAAACTATCGCCGGTCCTTCGGCTTCTAAACTTAAAGTCACAGTGTAATCTTCTAACTCCATGCTTTCAAGTTCAAATCTATCAAAAGGGGTAGTTAGAGGGATCAAAGATAATCTATGGGCTATTATCTCATCAAAGAGTGCAGAATCATTTTCATAGAATTCCACTTCATCAATTGCAAAAGTTGGCACTTCCCCTATTATCGTTCTCCTAAGAGCATTTGCAAAAGCAATATCCATGCCTTCTAAGATGAATCGGAGTGCATCATCTCTTTTTTCAAGAATTTTTATTTGCATTTTTCTCACCAAAAAAGAAGTTTTAAGGAGAAAATCAAACTCTCCTTCCCCTTCTGCCACCTTTTGCTCTTGTACCATCGTGTGGTATTGGAGTAGCATCTTCCACTCTACCAATTCTTAGACCTGCTCTTGCAAGTGCTCTAATTGCAGCCTGAGCACCAGGGCCTGGGTTCTTGCTCCTGCTTCCTCCTGGAGCCCTAACCTTTATGTGGACTCCATTAATCCCTTTTTCCATAGCTTCTTCAGCTGCTCTCCTAGCTGCAATCATTGCTGCATATGGAGATGACTCGTCTCTATCCGCTTTGACCACCATGCCACCGCTCCACTTTGAAATAGTCTCTGCTCCGGTGAGATCTGTAATGTGAATAATAGTGTTATTGTAAGAGGCGTAAATATGTGCTACACCCCATTTCTCTTTCTTCTTTATGTTAACCGTTTGTTGCTCTTCACTCATCGTGCCTCACCCTTTTGAGCCTCTTCAATAACCATTCTCTCCGGGTGTTGGGAGTTAGCAAACGGTG
Organism: Thermococci archaeon; assembly: GCA_003663525.1. Taxonomy (GTDB): domain Archaea; phylum Methanobacteriota_B; class Thermococci; order Thermococcales; family Thermococcaceae; genus Thermococcus_A. The sequence goes on from QMUF01000008.1 coordinate 7,449, forward strand.
ATGCCCTTGCATAAGTTATTCCATCTTCTTCCTCTTTGAGTACAAGATAACTCGGTGATCTAATTATTTGTCCATTTACCTCGATATGTCCATGGACAATCAACTGCCTTGCTTGCTTAATAGTCCTTGCAAGACCTTTCTTGAATACCAATGTCTGAAGCCTTCTCTCTAGAATGTCATCTATTGTAAGTGAAAGCACGTCATCAAGGTGTGCTCCTTCTGGAAGCATGCCCAATCTCGCTAATCTTTGAAGAAGTTGAGCCCTCTCAACTTCAGCTTGCTTTCCTCTTGCAGCAAGTAAACGTCTAGCTCTTCTCCTAAAGTTCTTAAGTTGAGTTTCATGCTTCCAAAGCTCTTTCTTGTTTTTAAGGGCATATTTTTGTACTAATACCCTCTCCCTATCAAGTCTCTCCTTAATCCATGGATGAGAGGGAGTTTCATACCTTTTTCTTTGTCTTTTTGGATCTCCCATTTATACCACCTCACTTCTTCCTTCTGCTCACGCCAAGTGTTAATCCTCTTCTAAAGTTCGACCTAGTTCTCTGTCCTCTCAATGGTAAACCAAGTTCGTGTCTGATGCCCCTGTAAGCCCTGATTTTCCTAAGTCTGTTAACATCTTCACGCCATGCCATGACAAGCTTTGCTCCAGTAAGATGCATATCTCTCCCGTGTTCGTAATCTTTAGGTCTATTGAGTATCCATGAAGGAAGGTCATGTTTCGCAGGATCTTCAAGGACTGCTTCTATAGCCTTCACTTGCTCTTCTGTAAGATAACCTGCTTTCATTTTTGGATCTAAACCGGCAATTCTGCATATTACTGTTGCAAAGTTTACTCCTATCCCTCTAATCCCAGTAAGAGCCAATCTAAGTTGTTTGTGCCCGTCTATATCAACATTTGCTACACGCACGATATGTCTAAAGTCAGCCATTATAATTACACCTCCATACCTCAATCCTTCAAAGAGGATTTTGGCGCCGGGACGGGGATTTGAACCCCGGCGGGCAAACGCCCACGGGCTCTCAAGGCCCGCGCCATCCCAAGCTAGGCTATCCCGGCATACACTCTAAAGCCTGAGCCTTTTGAAACCTCAATTACCTCTTTGAAATTTCTCTCCATTAGGCTCTTAATATACTTTGCGCCTTGATTGGTACGAATGACAATTTGAAGCAATCCTCCATCGTAGAGATGAAGGGGTGCATTTATAACTATTTCCCTCAGCACATCCTTTCCAGCATGCACTGGAGGATTCGTTATTATGCTGTGGAACCTCTCTCCCTTCACAGGTTCATAGAGATGGCCCCATCTTACCTCGGCATTCTTAACGTTGTTGATTTTTAAGTTTTTCTTTGCTATGCTCACAGCCCTTTTGTTTATATCAGTCATTACAACATAATTCACGAAGCGCGAAGCCACTATTCCAATCGCCCCGTAGCCGCACCCTAAGTCCAAAACTCGCCAGTTTTTTTTAAGTACCATATTCTCTATAAGCAAGTTCGTCCCTCTATCAAGCTTTCCAAAAGAGAAGACACCACTGGAGGTTATGAATCTAAAACGCTCTCCTCTAATGACTACCTCAATCATTCTGGTCTTTAACGGAACGTTTGGCTCTTGGGAATAGTAGTGGCTCATGCTCGAAAGTTAGAGAAGGGGTTTATAAATCTAAGTGGGCAAATGAGAAACTCACCACATCTTCGGATACCAGTCCCTCGGCATAAAAACTTTCTCCACATCCACTGCTATTCCCTTCGTCCTTGTCAACATCTCCTGAGTGTTCATCTTTGCTTTGCCTATAGCCACCAGTTCATTCTTAAGAGTCATTACCGCAACGAAGTCTCCCGGTTTTATACCCTTGTTAAGCTTAACTATCCCTGGAACAGCGAGATCAGCACCATGTGTAACCGCTGCCACTGCCGAATCCCTTATCCACACCTTCGGAAGATGCTCAATTGCTTTCTCCATTGGCTGAATTGCCTTTCTGAAATACTCTTCAATACCATCTTCCTTCCAGAAGTAGTATGCATCTATCAAATCATGTAACGTCACAAGGGTTTCATCCTCTTTGAACGGTCCACTTCTTGTTCTCCTCAACTCTGCCATGTGGGCTCCTACTCCCAATGCCAATCCAATGTGATGGATAAGCGACCTTATGTAGGTCCCAGCCTCGACTCCTACCCTGAAGAGCACATCCTTCCCCTCTACTTCGAGGACCTCAATATAATACACATTTCTTGTTCTTAGTTTTCTCTTAACGGCACTTCTCAAAGGAGGCCTTTGGATTATTTCCCCTTCAAATTCCCTCATAACTGCCCTTATTTTATCCTCTGGCACTTCCCCATGGAGGTGCATCAGAGCCACATACTCCTTACCTGCAGGTAGGAGGGCTTGAACAATTCTAGTGGCCCTTTCCAATGCTACAGGCAAAACTCCCGTTACCTTTGGGTCTAAAGTTCCCCCATGACCGGCTTTTTGAAGGTTAAGAAGCTTTTTTATCCACGCCACAACTTCATGGCTCGTGGGTCCCGGAGGCTTATCAAGACTTATAATACCAAACTGCATATGCATCTCAATAGGTCTTTTATCTGGAGGAAAGCCCCACTTTGGATTGGTCTCAGCTTTTTCATCCTTAACAACAATCTCTCTCTTAATATCAGCGGGGAGCATCAACTTTCTCTCGTTTCTCTTTCCTTTTGCCATCCTTTATCACCTAATAAGCGCCATCGATGTTAGTACTTTTTCTGTGTTTATAAAGGCTTAGGAAGTGCACAAACAAACACGTGAAAATGATCCCAAAATCCCATAAAACTCGAAGAACATCAGCCTAAAAGCGGGTAAGAATAGGGGCAAAACGCCCCCAAATCACTCGAGACTGATTCCAGCTTGTTCAAGGGCGGCCTTAACAGCCTCGTCATCAGCCCCTCTTTCGATGTTAACTTTCTCCGGAAGGGGTTCAAGGTGCTTTATGTTCATCCTTCTCCTCTTCACCTTGTTCAAACCAGCGCCTGTAACGAGGACAAAGTTCTTGTCAATTATGTCAACAACAACCACTTTTTGTCCGGCTCTCCTTCCGGCAATAACTACAGCCAACCTTCCAATATCAATTGCTGGCATTTCATTCCACCTCCTATTTTTTCTTTGCCCCCGAGTCGCCTCCGGGAGCAAGGTGGTCGACGGCGGCCTTCACAATTGCGAAGACCCCATCGGGAGACCATTTGGCAGTATTAACTACTAAATCATAAATTGAACGGTCGTTAATGTCAACCCCATATAGATTTAAATATCTTTTTCTGTTTTGCATTTCCCTTTCGGCAATTTGCATAAATGCCTCCTCAATGCTTATGCCTTCCCTTCTAGCCACTCGCTGAGCTCTTACTTGAATTGGTGCTTCAAGCCATATCTTTAAATCAGCCTCTTTCACCATCCAACCAGCCAAACGGCCTTCAATGACAATATTACAATCTTTTGCGGCCTCTATTTGCCTCCTATCCACTTCTCTATCGATTTCAGGATGCATTTCTGCATACTCTTGAAATTGTTGTAGGGTCATCCCCATTTCTTTTGCCATTTGACGAAAGATTAAACCTGCATATATGTGTTTAAATCCATAATACCTAGATAAGTTTCTACAGAGAGTTGTTGTTCCACTTCCTGCCAAACCACTCACTGTGATTACTAGGCATTTCCTTGACATATAACATCCCTTTATTTAATCTAATCTTACAAAGCAGCCCTTGCTTGTGCTTTCATAACCCTGCGCATGCAGCTTGGGCAAAGGTTTGGCATTGGCCTTTCCGGCCTTTTCTTTGTTTTAGGCAACTTTCTGAGTTCGCTGGGCCTCCCTCTAGGAACCCCATTAAGGGGCCTTCCACACATTGCACAGTGTGCTACCTTTGGCTTCTTTCTCTCAAAGTGTATTACAGTTCTCCCTCCAGGAGTCCTGACATATTTCCTTCTCCATGATCTTGATCTGTGCATTGCCTTCATATCTCTCCACCTCGCTTAGCTTTTTTGTGTAACATTTTTAAATTTAACTAATATGAATCTAAGAGCTTTCTTAAAACTTGTCCAACAATCATTGAAGTCAAGATGTACCAGCCAATGTAGCCAAGTTCGTTGGCCTGAAGAGCAGAATGATAAAACCCATGGAACCAATCAAAGAGGAAAAAGTTAAATGGCGACTTCACGATTGCAGTCTCGACATACCATCTTCTCATCCAGCCAAAGAATATGAAAAATATCGGCATTGTGAAAATCATTGGTTTAAACATGGAATCTTTCATTACCTCATTCTGAAGCTTTAGCAACTCCATTTGCTTTTGCTGTAATTTTCTTAGTTTCTTTTCATCCTTTGCCTGTTGAGCAGCTTTCCACTCTTTTTGGAACTCTTTGCTCATCTTTTGGAGTTTCTTCATTTTCTCTTGGTCAATTAAAAAGTGATTTACTAGTGTGAAAAATCCACCAAGTATGGCACCAGAGAGTGTTACTACCCACAGTGGATGAGCATTCATGACCAATGGCCCAAATAATTTATCCAAAGCCAAATAAACTCCCTCAAGCATCTTCATTCACCGCCAAATCAAGTATTTTTACCAATTCATTAACAGCTTCTTCTAAACCTTTGTCTTCATGATTCTCAATTATCTTTATAAGTGCATTGGAATGCATCGCATAACTGATTGTAGCAGCCCTATTTAAATCTTGGTGTCTTTGAATTTGATCCTCTGTTTCAACGTCTCTATCTCTTTTTAAATCTCTCAAACGTCTACCCAGTATCTCACTCGGATTAGCTTCTATTATAACCATAAACCTCGGATTTATGACTTCAATTACCTCTTTTGGAAAACCTAACATATACCCTAAAGGAGTCTTAATTGTAGCATGCGTATCGAGCAACACAGGTTCTTTTTGAGATATCTCAAGAATTCTCTGGGCAGCTTTCAATTGTAACTCTCTTTGAACCTTTAAACTTAATTTCCTCACTTCATCTCTATGAGAAACCAAACCTGCTTTTACTGCTTCTTGAAACATTATATCTCCAAAGTTAACAACTCTAAATTTTGCTCTAGTCCTCTGCAACGCCAATCGTGTGATTGTGCTCTTCCCTACCCCAGGAATACCTGTAATAACCACCACAAACGGCATTTTATACCACCCTGATGAAAACTCGCACTCCAAACACTACAAAGAAAAATTGGTTTATAAGGTTTTTTAGGAATAAGATAGGGAAGAAGAAATCATCCAAAAAACCTACGCAATGCTGGAAACATCTCACTTGCTTGTTCTCTTGCTATTTCTTCGTAGAACCTATAGAGAATACCAACCGTAAGCAATATGCCTGTTCCAGTTCCCAATGCACCTAGGAAATCTGCAAGCACCGCTACAATTGCCAATGTAAAGGCCCCCCAAAAGGTAACGTAAGGGATGTATCTCTGAAGAACCCTTTCAAGTATTCTCGGATCTCTTCTAAATCCTGGTATCTGTAGTCCAGCTCTTTGAAGTTGTCTTGCAATACTCCTTGCATCAAGTCCTGTGAGTTCAACCCAAAGGAACCCAAAGATCAAAGCAAAGAATACTGTCAATATAGCGTAAACCAAAGCCCTCACTGGATCGGCCATGACACTGAATATATCCCTAGGGGGCAACACATATCTGACAAATCCTGAAACTACCGCACCACTCTCATCAAACCTTCCAAGTAGGGGATAACCTATTCTTTGGAGGAGTCTGGCCCAGAGTTGTATGTTGGCATAGAGGGCAAATGTCAAAATGATTGGAATGTTGCTCACATACATAAACCTAATCGGGTACCTTCCCCTTACAGTTACCCTTCCATAGCTGAGGGGAATCTCAACACGCATACTTTCTAAATAAACCACTATAAGGAATATCACTATAGTGGCTAAAACACTAAGCATATCTGGCATTCCTCTTCTATAAAGGGCCCCCATAAGATCGCCCTGGATTATATGCTGGATAAAAGCAGGTATAGCACCGATTATTGCAGGTTCTCCTGTTAACGGATCAAGGGCCGCACTAGTCGTGAGAGGATTAAAAGACCGAGTCACGATTGTTTGAGAGACTCCAGCAGCGATGAATAAACTTATACCACTCCCAATTCCCCATTTGCTTACAAGCTCATCCATGACCATTACCATTATTCCACCAAAAGCTAGTTGGAATACTAAAAGTAGTTTAATCGTAAGTGCTGGATTCCCAAAAGCCCCTGCAAATACATATACTCCTGCTTCAAAGAAACACATGAAAATTGCAAAAACTTTCTGGAGTGCCTGGTAAAATCTTCTATCTTCTGGATTTGATAAGTCCAATCTTATTATTTCCGAACCGACTAAAAGTTGCATGATAATTCCAGCAGTGACTATGGGTCCAATACCTAATGTCAAGAGGCTACCGTTTCTACCTGCAAGAACTACTCTCAAAGTTTGAAAGTAATCTTGGACCTGTGCTGGTATACCAAAAAGAGGAATCTCAGCCATGACAAAATATAACAATAATGCAACTCCAGTCCATGCAAATTTCTCTTTTAGCGCTACATGTCTCTTTGGTCGATCGATTTCTGGAAATGCATGCTCTACTTTATAGATTACATCCTTTGCTCCCATAGATTACACCCCAAAAATATTAATAATTAAAAATCAAGCAAGGAGGGCCTCTCCTCCAGCTTGAACAATTTTTTCTTCAGCTTTAGGAGAGAATGCCCTCGCTTTAATAACGAGAGGCTTAGTTATTTTTCCACTTCCAAGGACTTTATCTGCAAACTGAGTGGTGTCAACGACTATTTTTCCTTCTTCCTCGTAGGCAATGCCGAGTTGCATAAGTTCATCTAAGTGTTCATCTATAAATCTGAGGTTAACTGCCATTACCTCATTTTGGGCCTCAACTGGCCTCTTAAATCCTCTCTTGCCCAAGTGCTCGGGCATGTATTTGATGACCCAAGTCCATTTTGTCTTCTTTCTCTTTCCTGTTCCTGCCATTCCTTTACCGCCTTTGTGTCCACTGCCACGGTGTTTCTTCTTACAACCCCATCCATGAGTGTGGGAACCACGAAGTTTTCTCACTTTTCTTTTTCTCCTAATCATCTCACACACCTCATAGCATTCTCTCTATAAGCTCATTGATTGCCTCCCCTCTATAGCCTAAAGATCCGCCTTCTTTGAAACTCCTCTTCTTGTTTTTAAAGCCGCCCCTTGGTGGGTGCATTCTGAAAACTGGCTTGAGAGCTGGTAAATCACTAAGTGCCATTTCCCCTCCAATCACTTTTTCTGCAAATTCTTTGATAGTCATTCCAAGTTTTTCTTGCACATATTCCTCAGTCACGCGTCTATTTCCTGAGAGTCTCCCTCTTCTCTCAATGAGTTTTGCTAGAGTTTCAGCGTTTATTTCTCCCCAAGTTATGTAGTCTTTGACTCTCTGGATCATTCCATTATATGAAGGACTTTCATCAATTATCACAAGATGGTTTACTTTATGGAGCCTAAGCATAGCCAAAGTATCCTTCACAGGCCTCTTTACATTCACTCTGCCTCTTACCCTAATCAATGCAAATTTTGACATCTTAGCTCACCTCACAGCTCAAAGTTCTGTGGCATCTCCCTACCCACAACTATACCATACCGTTCAGCCATTTCGGGTTTTACAGCAACACTGTTGGTGTTGTAGAGAGCCTCAAAAACTGCTTTTGCAAAGTTAACCGTACTTCTTGTCTCCCCAAGGGTTTGAGACCAGGCATCTTTGACCCCTGCTAGAGCAAGTATCTTTTTACCAACGTCACCAATCACAAGCCCAAGTCCTCTTGGTCCTGGCATGAGTTTGACCTTCACGCTACTGCTTTTACCTTCAACGGCAAATGGGATTGAGTGGGGCCTTCTACATCTGCATTCCCATGAACCACATCCTCTTTTGATCTCAATTATGTTCATCTTAGCGTAATTTATTGCTTTCCTTATTGCTATTCCAACTTCTTTTCCGTGGCCAATACCAAGTCCCACATATCCATCTCTGTTACCAACGGCTGCCAATACCCTAAATCTGACTCTCCTACCGCTGTCTGTCATTCTCACTGTTAGGGCAATATCAATTACTTCCTGGTTCTCTCTTGAGTTAACCTCTGGAAGGAGCACATCAACTATTTCTGGCTCCTTTATTTGGTATCCTTTTCTGAAAATCTCATGAATGTCAGTGATCTGTCCTTCTTTAACGAGCATACCAAGTTTTGTTTTAGGTTGCCATTCCTCTAAAACTCTTTGAGCGTATTCCTTCCATTCTTGACTCATGCTCTCACCTTCTCAAATTTCTCAATGATTCTCGCTTTAACTTCTTCAAAGTGCTCAGGAAGCTTTTCAGGTTCAAGCCCCTTAACAAGATATCCTCCAAACTGCTTTTTGTAGCTCTCGTCATCTTCTTTGAGCATTTTTGCATACTCGGCTATGTGTTTCCCATTTATCCTCTCTTCTCCCGGGTAAATCTCTTCACTATGAGGAACATCAAGACCAGCATCAACTGCTCCTTTAAGCACTGCAAATATGCTTGAACCCTTTGTTGGCGGATGAAGCCCTATATCAAGTATAGCCTCCTCTATACCCTTTTCAAGAGCTTTGTACCCAATTAGTAGTCCAAGGAGATAAGCACTTGGAGTGTTTCCACCATGCCCCTTCCATCCAAAGTCTCTCATGAGCTCTCTTGTATGGGCTGAGACAACTGTTTTATCTCCTTCTGGAGCATAAAGGACTATTTGTGCAACGTGATGGTTAAGTGTCTTCCTCACAACTAGTCTAGGCTTGCCTGATTTAAGAAGTGCAAGCCTCTTGTGATAGTTAGTCTTACCTTCTCTCCTTCTTCTGAATGGAACCTTATATCTTGGTCCGTGAGCCATTTATATCACCTCTTTAATATCCCTCTCTCTTCCATGAACAAGTAAAGCTGATGCTTGCTCTTAAACTGACCACCTTTAGCCCTTATGTAAAGGTTGCGGTATATGTGTTCATCAATCTTTTTCTCAGCTTTGAGTTTTCTAAGCTCCTTTCTTAGAGCTCTGATCGTCATTATCCATCTCTCTTTTCTACCCATTCTGGCAGTTTTCTTACCTTTTCTATTTCCATGACCCCTGTGCCTACCTTTTTTCTTTGCTTCTTGTCTAACTTTTGCTCTGTATCTGCTTTGTCCTTTAAGGGGCTTTTTCTTAATCACGCCCTCATTTATCAATCTTCTAATATCTTCTCTAGTAATTGCGGATTTAACGTCTTCGATCCTCTCAGGGTCTATCCAAACCCTATTCTCGCCACACTTTAACAATTCAGCAGCAATTCTTCTCTGCATCTTAAGCATGATTTTCACCTCGCGTTGAGCACCTTAATACCTAATTCTTTAGCCCTCTCAATTATCATGACTCTCTTTTTCTTTCCGACAGTGGCTGCAATTCTAGCTGCTTGTCTTGTTGAGTCAATAAGCTCAAGATCCTTAACATTGTAAACAAGTACTTCCTCGTACCCACTGGGGTGAAGTCCTCTAACAGCCTTTGGTGAACTCCATCCAATGCTTGGTGATCTTGCTTTGCCCTTTAGCTTAACTCTCATCTTACTATCTGTTCCTTTTGGCTTCCGCCATTTAGGATCATTTTTGAATTTTGGAAATCTCCACCACTCCTGTCTAAGGAAGTTGGGTTTTCTTCTCTTGATTTTGGCCCTTATTCTCAACAGTCTCGCTTTTTCATTCATCTCTCACACCTCAGAACTTTATAGGTTTACCAGCTTTTTCTATAATGTAAATACCATCTTGGAATACTCTCCTATCCTTACCAACCACTTTGGTTGCTTGCTCAATATTTGCTGCAGTTTGACCTACCTTCTCTTTATCTACGCCCTCTACTAAGAGTTCCCCTCCCATGACTTTTACTGTAACCCCTGGGAGTATTTCAGCAATTCTCGGAGCTTTTTCACCAAGGAAGTTTTCAATGTATACTTTGTCACCTTGGACCTTTACTGTTATTGGGAAGTGGCTATAAACCACTTTGAGCCTATAGGTAAACCCATCGGTAACTCCTTTAATCATGTTTGCTATATGGGCTTTGAAGGTTCTTGCAATTGCTATATCATTTCTCCTTGGAAAGTCCTTGTAGATAACAACTTTATTGTCCTCGGTAAAAAGTTTAAACCCTGGATAGCTAAGTTCACGATCAATTTCTCCTTTTGGCCCTTTCACTTTCACAAGGTTACCCTCTATTTCGACTGTGATTCCTTCTGGAATTTCAACTTCTTCCCTCACCCATGCATCAACTGGCATTTTTCTCACCTCAGTAGACATAAGCTATTAATCTTCCACCAATGCCCTTTTCTAGGGCCTCTTTGTGAGTCATAACTCCTTGAGAGGTTGATACTACCAATATACCGAATTCAAACGCAGGCAGAAATCTTTTCTCCCATTTCTCGTATTCTCTAGCTTTTACTGAGAATCTTGGCTTTATTGCACCCGCTTTGTTGACTTTTCCTAAAAGCTGGACTCTGTAAATGCCAGCCCTTCCATCATCAATAAACTCAAATTCTCCAATGTACCCATTTTCTTGCATAACTCTTAGTACTTCACCAATAAGTTTTGAAGCTGGTTTTATGTACACTTCACTCTTACCTACTTTCTCGCTATTTGTGATATGTGACAATGCATTTGCCAAAGGATCTAATAAAGTCATCTCATCTCACCTCAGTCATATTTCTTAAATCCTAATTTTGGAGCTATCTCTCTAAAGCAGTGCCTGCATAGCATCAATCCATGTATCCTAATTATTGGTCCGAATTGGCCACATCTAACGCATCTTCTCGCGCCTTTACCAAATTTCCTGAGCTTTCTCTTATTGTAATCAGCCTTTGCCATTCTCATCCCTCCACAATTTGAACTCCAAATTCTTCTTGCATGAAAACTATTCCCTCTTCCTTAGTGAGCTTGTGTTTTGTTGGGATGTGATGTCTTCTCCTTTTTCTTATGGCAATTCTGTGACCGGGCCTTTCTAATGTTACACATACGTCCATGCCGAATATACCAATCTCCGGATCATACTCGACTCCTGGTATGTTTATGTGCTCATCGATTCCAAAACAGACGTTTCCATGCTCATCAAAGCTCGAAACCTTAAGTCTGTTGTCAACAGCAGCCAATAATCTCTTCAATAAGTCAGAAGCTTTTTTTCCTCTAAGGGTCACCTTAAGAGCTATTGGCTCCCCTCTTCTGATCCCAAAGTCCCTGTTCGTTTTTTTTGCCTTTCTTCTTATTGGCTTCTGCCCTACAAGTGCCCCCAACATTTTCTCTGCCTTTGTTAATCTCTCCCCACTCTCACCAACACCAATGTTTATAGTGACTTTTTCAATTCTTGGCTTTCTCATGGGATGAGCTTCCCAATCAGCTAAGATTGCCTCTCTGTTAGCTATCATCTTTTTTCACCTCACGGCAACGAAATCCTTGGCTCTTCTTTACCCAAAACAAACGCATAATCCTTAAGTGTATCAAAGAGCTCCCCATCTCTGTCTTCAATTGTAACCACGTCCGGCCATCCACCTGGGAAGTGTCTCACTTCAACTATCTTCCCCACTCTTGCAACGTTTTTACCTTGGACAACAAACACAAACGCACCCACTTCAAATGGTACTATTTCCACTATTTCTCTCTCTGGAACTTTTACTAGAACAGTGTCTGCAGTTCTAAATGAATCCTTGGTTTCATCTGTAAGTGAACTGAGCTTAACCAAGTGGTTTGTACCATCATGGAAATTAAGTTGTAAGTTACCGCCTTTTACCATCCTTTTATTGCTTATTCTAAGAGGCTTTAATTTGGCTTCTTCTTCGGTTATTGGGTGGAGGATCAATTTTCCAATTCTGTTTGGAAGAACCCTGTAGTGCTCTCCAGTCTCAGGAATGGACACAACGTCCATTATACCTACTGGGAACTTATAGTCCTTCCTAACTCTCCCGTCCACAAGTACCTTTTCCTCATTCAGGACTTTTCTAACCTCTCTTCCTGTCTTTGCATAAGCCAAGTAGTCCCGAATTATGTAAATGAGAGGTATCGAAGTCCTCATGTTATGTGGACCTGGAGATGGTCTAACTGCCCACTTGAAGACTTTCCTCTCAATATACCATTGAGTTGGAGCAGCAAGCCTCTTAAGGTGTCTCTTAGCACCTTTCCTCGCCATATTCAAGCCCTCCTCTCAATTATTTTCTTCCTTCTCTCATCTTCAAGATTGAGATCAACAATCATAACGTTCGATGGATGGATAGGGTAGAACACTTCGGTTCCACTTACCTTCTTCACTGTTGCTCCCTCAATATGAAGTCTGTATCTCTTAAGGTCTACTTCCACAACTTTTCCCTCATGACCTTTGAAGTCCCCTCTGAGTACCTTTACCTTATCACCGCTCCTTATTGGTAAGCTCCTAATCCCATATTTTTGTCTGAGTTCTATCGATAGGGCGGCACTAACTATTTTGTGCCTTAAATGAAGAGGAGCATTATACAAAAACTTCCTCTGCTTCCTAGGTTGTTTACTCTTCAATTTCATCTATCTCACCTCACAATACTATGCTCGCAATACTTCCAACTCTAACCCACTTTTCAGCTGCCTCTCTTGCCACAGGGCCTCTAATTTCAGTTCCTCTTGGAACACCTTCAGGGGTTGTTATAATTGCCGCATTATCTTCAAACTTGACCCTCATTCCATCAAGTCTCTTGTATTCCTTTCTTTGCCTAACTATAACTGCTCTGACAACCTGGTGTCTTATATCTGGCCTTCCTTTCTTGACTGTTGCGATGATCATGTCTCCAACACCTGCTGAGGCTAGTCTTCTTCTAACGCCTTTGTAACCCACTACCCCAATAACTTGAATGACCTTTGCTCCAGAGTTATCTGCTACAGTAAGGTAAGCTCCAACAGGAAGAGCTCGTGTTGGTCTCACAGAGGATACCCCTCTTGTAGCACCAGCACCCTTCTTTGCCATGTCTCATCACCCCTCCTCTGCTTTTTGTGTAACTGCTATTACTACAAAGCTTTTTGTTTTGCTAAGGGGCCTAGTTTCAGCTACGATCACTTTATCTCCAGCCTTTGCATTGATACAGGGTGGATTATGAGCATGAACCTTGCTTCTCCTGAGTTCATACCGTTCGTACTTTCTTAGATAGTGATAGTACTGTCTCTCAACAGTGATAGTGTGTCTTGGTTTATCACTAACAACTATTCCTTCGAATACTCTACCGTGTACTTTTGCATGGCCATGCCATGGACACTTCGGATCATTACACTTTTCCGCAGGAGGCTGTATTTTCAATCCAATGTCTCTCATGCTTTTCACCTCTTTTTTAACCTCATCTCAGGCCTTCCAACCAGTTCTTCTCCCTTTATTCGAATTTTTTTATCGCCAACTTCAAATTCAAACTCTGCAACGATTTTTGGGATTGCCCACACTTTAGTTCCAAGGATTGTGAGAGTGTTTTTAGTTTCATCAATTACATATCCCTCAATTCCTATCAACCCTGGATGAGAGCTCTTGATCACTTTAACTTTCAATCCTATGAGTTCATGCATGAGCAATGTCTTTTTTGTCATTCTACCTCTATCAAGTCCTCTGAAAATCCAAAGTTTGCCAATAAGCGCTTCACCTTTTCTCTGTGGTCTCCTTGAAGCTCTATTCTTCCATTTTTGGCTGTTCCTCCACATGCCAATTTCGCCTTGAGTTTTTTTGCTATCTCATCAAGGTTAAACTCTTTCTCATCAATACCCTCTATTATCGTTTTGAGCTTTCCATAGCGTGCTTTTTCAATATAAACTCTTATCCTTTGCTGTTCCTTCAATACTTCTTTAAATAACATCTCATCCAGGGGGTTCACAATCCTAGGCACTAACCATCACCTTTTACTCCTC
>QMUF01000009.1 GCA_003663525.1 Thermococci archaeon
GTAACACAAGTTGCAGATGAGTTTCCAGACCAGAAGTTCGCTATTGTCGATGGATTCATCCCAGATAAACCAAATGTTGTAAGCATCCTCTTCAAAGAAAATGAGGGTTCAGCTCTAATCGGAGCTTTAGCAGGATTAATAGCTGCAAACGATGGTAAAGACAAAGTAGGCGCTGTTCTCGGTATTGAAATTCCAGTGCTTTACAAATTCGAAGGTGGTTATAGGTTTGGTGTTGCTTGGGCCGAAGATTATTACAAGCAAAAGACTGGAAAAGACGTCAACATTGATATCCTCTACACTTACACAGGTTCATTCACAGACCCTGCAAAGGGTAAAACCGCAGCTCAAGCTCAGCTCGGACAAGGCGCTTGGGTGATTTACCAAATCGCAGGTGCTGTTGGCCTCGGTGTATTTGATGCTGTTGACGAGTACCTTGAGAGTCAAGGAAAAGAGATGGGGCCACCATTTGCTGTTGGTGTTGATTCAGCACAAGATTGGATTAAACCAGGTGTAATAATAGCTTCAATGATGAAGAGAGTTGACGTTGGTGTCTACAGAGCTGTTGAAATGGCCGTCAAGGGCAACTGGCAAGGAGGAATAATGGAGCTTGGGCTTAACGAGCAGGGTGTTGGAGTAAGCACCATTGATGCTGTTAAGGAAATGTTCAACTCACTACCAGAAGACACAAAGCAACAAAAGCTTGAAGAACTTAAACTCAGCAGCGAAGAAGAACTCTTTGCCAAGCTTGAAGAAACAAGAAACCAAATTCCAAGCTGGATTTGGGATGCAGTAACAGAACTTGAGGAAAAAATCAAGAGTGGAGAAGTAAAAGTTCCAATGGCAACAACCAAAGATCAAATCGAAGCTATAAGAGCTGCCCAAACTTGGCAAGAAATGGAGGAGCTAGCAAAGCAGTGGGAAAGTAGCTGATCATCTCTTTCTATTTTAAATTTTACAAGCCTGGGAGGTGCATTTATGGAAGAAGCTCCACTCATTAAAATGGAGGGTATTGTCAAAATTTATCCAGATGGTACAAAGGCCTTGAAAGGTGTTGATCTTTCCGTAAGAAAAGGTGAGATTCATGGTTTATTAGGTGAGAATGGAGCTGGAAAAACTACTTTGATGAAGATCCTCTCTGGAATGCTCCGTCCTACGGAGGGTAAAATCTTCGTTAATGGTAAAGAAGTGAGATTTAAGAGTCCTGCTGACGCTCTTGCAAATGGAATTGGTATGGTTCACCAGCACTTCACGCTGGTGGATGTTTTTGATGGCCTTCACAATATCATACTTGGAATGGAGGGACATGGCCTCTTCTCTAAGATAGATGTCGAAAAAGCAATGGAAAAACTACAAAAACTTATGGATGATTTAAATTTTCAAGTCCCTCTTGATGTTCCTGTAGAGACTCTCCCTGTTGGGGTTCAACAAAGAATTGAAATCCTAAAAACATTATATAGGGATGTTGATGTACTTATATTGGACGAACCAACTGCTGTACTAACCCCTATAGAGGTTAAAGAACTCTTTGATGTTCTTAAAAAGCTAAAGGCCCAAGATAAAACAATTATCTTTATCAGTCATAAACTCAAAGAAGTTATGGAAATAACAGACAGAGTAACAGTACTTAGAAAGGGAGAAGTAATTGGAACCGTTAATACCAATGAAACATCCCCAAAAGAGCTCGCCAAAATGATGGTAGGAAGAGAAGTTGTTCTTAGGATAGAAAAACCTCCAAAAGAAGCAGAAAACCCTGTTTTGCAAGTCCAAGATTTATGGGTTAAAGGAGATAGAGACCAAGATGCCGTAAAAGGATTAACATTCGAAGTGAAAGCCGGAGAGATCTTTGGAATAGCTGGTGTTGAAGGTAATGGGCAAACAGAACTTATAGAAGCAATAAGCGGACTGAGGAAAATTGAAAAAGGCAAAGTTATTCTCAATGGAAAAGACATCACTGGAAGACCTCCAAAAGAACTCTATGACCTTGGAGTGGCCCACATACCAGAGGATAGGATCCATATGGGTTTAGTATCAGAAATGAGTGTTGCTGAAAACTCCATACTTGGCCTTCACTGGAGAGAGACTTTTAGGGGACCTATTGGAATGTTAAGGTGGAACAAAGCCAAAGAACACGCTACAAAGATCGTAAAGAATTTTGAAGTCTTAGTGCCAAGTATAGAGGCTCCTGTAAAGAGTTTAAGTGGAGGGAACCAACAAAAGCTCATCGTAGCAAGAGAGACCAGCAAGCAACCTGAATTCATAATTGCATCTCAACCCACGAGAGGCGTCGATGTTGCCTCAACAGAATACATAAGGAATTACTTGATAAACCTCAGAAATGAGAATAAGGCCGTTCTTTTAGTTTCTGCAGATTTGGACGAGATTCTTCAGCTTAGTGATAGGATGGCAATAATATACGAAGGGAAATTCGTAGGCATCGTTAAACCTGAAGAGGTTACCGAAGAGGAGATTGGACTAATGATGGGAGGTATTAAACATGAGAGTTGACATTAGAGGATTCATTAAACCCCTCATAGAAAGCCTGATTGCCATAGTAATAGGAATATTATTGGGGGCTATCATACTAGCATTTTCAGGATACAATCCTATTAAGGCATATATTGCTCTCTTTGATGGTGCATTAGGCTCCAAATACGGATGGGCAATGACACTAAGTGCAACAACCCCCATGATCCTAACTGCATTAACATTTGGACTCGGAGCAAGAACCGGCCTCTTCAACATAGGTGCCGAAGGAACAGTGTATTTCGGGGCTATAGCAGCACTCATTCTCACTAATATTTGGGGAAACATTTTAATGGGGCTTCTCGGTGGAATAATTGCTGGAATTGCTTGGATGGGCATTCCAGCATTTTTAAAAGTGTTCAGAGGTGTTAATGAGGTCGTCTCAACAATCATGTTAAATTGGATGGCCTATTTCCTCGCTTTATACATTGTACTCCAGAAAATACCCAATCCAGATGATCCAAACAAGACTATTGCAGTTCCATTAAGCGCAAGATTCCCCATAATAATAAGGGGGACAGAACTATCTTGGGCTTTTGCAATCTCAGTAATCGCAGCTGTGTTGGCTTACTATGTCCTTTGGCACACTACTCTCGGATATGAGCTGAGGGTCAGCGGATACAATGAAAGGGCAGCCCGTTATGCAGGTATAAACCCCAAAAAGGCTATTATATGGTCTTTCCTTATAGGAGGAATCACAAGCGGCCTTGCTGGTGCAGTTGAGGTTATGGGAAGACCCCCAAGTTATGCAATAAGCCAGGGAATGGCAAATATTTATGGATATGGATTTGATGGAATTGGAGTCTCATTAGTCGGTAGGAATCATCCCTTAGGGATAATATTCAGTGGAATATTCTTTGGAATGCTTAAAGCCGGGGCTACAGCTATGCAAATAGAAGCAGGAGTTCCTTTAGAGATGGTTAGAATGGTCCAAGGAATCATAGTTGTTACAGTTGCTATCCCAGGAATTTTAGATCTCCTAAAAAGGGTGGTGAGAAAATGATGGACACAGCCCTTTCAATACTTATAGGAGCCTTGACAGCTATGGTACCACTTGTGCTTACAAGCGTTGGAGCTACAGTTAGTGAGAGAGCAGGTGTAGTTAACATAGGCTATGAAGGAATACTACTCATGAGTGCATTCTTTGGAGCAATGTTTGCGGAGATTAGTGGTAGTCCTTGGATCGGCCTAATTGGAGGAGCATTTATTGGAATGCTACTTGGAATGCTTCACGGTTTTATTACCGTTTATTTGAAGGGTGATCACGTTATTCCTGGTATAGGTGTGAACTTGCTGGCCTTGGGTGTTGTGGCTTTCGGAATCCCTGCATACTGGGGAACTGCAGGACAGCATCAAGTCCCCTCAAACTTCAGAATAGCCCCAATAATAAAGACTGCTTATGGAAGTTTAAGCCCAATGGTTCTTATAACAATAGTGATAGTAGTTTTAACTCACTGGGTACTCTTTAGAACACCTTTGGGCCTCAGAATAAGATCAGTAGGCGAAAATCCAGAAGCCGCGGATGCACTGGGTATAAACGTAGAACGCTATAGATTTTTAGCTACGGTTTACGGAGCAACTCTTGCAGGACTTGGTGGAGCCTTCATGAGTGTCGATTGGCTTGGTACCGTTACAAAACAGCTCTCAGCAGGTAGAGGTTTCATAGCACTGGCAAATATGGTATTCAGCGGATGGAATCCATTAAGGGCTCTTTTAGGTGGATTTATCTTTGGATTCTTCGATAATCTTTCAGTATGGGTAAGAACAAACCCAACAGTTCAGGAAATTATTCCATGGCAGTTTGTGGCAACTCTTCCGTATTTAGTAACCCTGATTATAGTCGCAGGAATAATAGGCAGAGTAAGAGCACCAAAAGCCGACGGAAAACCATACAAGAGGGAATAACTTTTTTTCATTTCTTTATTATTACTCCAAATGCAGTTCCGAGGGTCACCCCCACTATAAAGGCCAATATGATGTAAGTTGTGTTTAAGCTTTGTTGTGAAGGAACTTCCTGGGGAACATAAGTTCTAAAAGCTGAGACTATATTTGCTGAATTCTGGATAAGAACTTCTGTGTATTCTTTTTCACTCCATATTGTGGAAATGCCAATTGTTGGGACTCCAGTTTTTCTGGAAAGTTCAAGCACAGCATTTTTCAATGATTCTGGTGAATCCGTAGAGTAAACTATTACATCAACAGTTTTTACCATTTCCAAAAGTTCATCAACACTTTTAGCTGGAATCTCCTCTTCAGGCTTTATTGAAGCAATAACCTCAATCCCTATCCATTCCAATGCATATTGTTGAGAAGGGAGTTCAATTATGGCTTGTTTTTCACTTAAATTCATTTTTTGATATGTCAAAATAATTGTCTCAACCTTTGCCTTAAATAACGAGTACTGGGCCTCAAAGATATTTTGCCCAGAATAATGTGTTTTTAAAGCTTCTTTTGTTGCTTCAGCAATTGCAAGAGCATTATAAGGATCCAGCCAAATACCATGAGGATTGTACTTGTTATTATACCATCTCTCAGGCAAATAACGGAAACCATACCTCTGATAATCCTCTATTCCAAGAACCTCCCCTTTTAAGATACCCTCTTTTTCAAGCTCCTCTATTTTCTCTTCGAGGGGCAAGTGGCCAATTGTAACTATAACATCCGCTTTTTGAATTTTTTCAATCTGCTCTGGTGTGAGCTGATACTGGTGTGGATCCACGCCTGGAGGAACAAGATATTCTACCTGAACACTTTCACCAAAAGCTTCTCTAACTATCTCTGCTATTGGTGCTATACTTGTAATTACTAGAGGCTTCTCTTGAGCAAGTGTGAAAGATAAAGGGGAGATTAAAAAGATTATTAGTATTAGTACCATCTTTCTCATTATTAGGCCACCCTAATAAAATTGATATTGTAGGTTTTAAAACCTTTTTAAAAGTGAAAGTTAAAATCTCCACATTCCTTCCCAAGGGCTCAAGCTTCAAAAGAAAAAATAAACTATCAAATATACTGGAAGGATCAACGAAGATGGATTTTACATTCAATCGTAGCCATTATTCTTTCCATTCTTTATGTACGGCTTTCCTATTGCTATACTGAAGCCTTTAAATGAGTCATCCTTTCGATGGAACTCTATAGCTAATGGCAGATTATTATCTTCATTTATCACTATCCTCACGATTCTAGCCCTTGAATGATCATTTAAGTAGTCTTCCTTTAGTTTATCATAGTTCTCTAGAGTTTCATTTATTACATCTTCATGCATGCCGTAAATTTCCCTGGAATAGTTGCTGTGCCCTTTTATTGATTTTATCATATCCTCCTTATCCAAAGGTACCACAACCTTAGGCTTTGCGCCAAGATTGCCCATCCAATTTAAATATCTTTCTCATCTGGGCAAATTTTAATGCTTCCTCCAATTTATCTTTAGGAACCTCCATCCCATGGAGCTCTTTAAACAATTCTATTATTTCATCCGAAGTAAGAGATTCTTTTTCTTCAAAGAGATTGTTTACAAGGTTTATCATATCCTCAACGAAGTTCCAAGGGAAGACTATCCAAGCCCAGTCAATTTCCTCTCCAAAGTAATCTGGCCTGAATTTTGAGGTTTTTATTACCAACAGAGCGGCAACTTTAATTTCAGCTGGATTTTTACTCTCAACATAGTTCTTTGCTAGAGTAAGGCTCTCTCCAGTGTCAGCTATATCATCCACTATTAAAACTTTCTTGCCTTCAAAGTCATACTGAGTACCGTATTTTAACCTTGCTTTCCCATCTGGAGTTGCTGTAACTCCCCAGTGTTCCACTTTAACACTCACAAGCTCTTTAATGCCAAGGTAGTCACAGTATAGTCTTGCTGCTATCCAACCTCCTCTTGCAAGCCCAACAACAACATCTGGAATCCAATTTTCTTTAAGAACCTTTATTGAACCTTCTTTTGCCCACCTTTCTATATCATCCCAAGAAGCCAAGTATGCTGGAAACTTTTTCATGATTTCCCTTACTGACGTTAGTAGGGAAGTAATATTTAAGCTTTTCCCACAGAAAGAAAAGAAAAAGAAAACTAAAATTGACCCTTAATAAGTCTCAGTGCAACCTCTTTGTACACCTCAGGCAACACTCTAAGGGATTCAATGTCCACATATTCATTAGGCCCATGAATATTCCCACCTTTGGGCCCAAAATCTATCGCCTTGACTCCATAAGGTGTGAAAAATCTTGAATCAGCCGCTCCAGGCCCTTCTACAGGCTCCGCTTTCTGATCAAACTCCTCGAGTATTTTTAGCATTGTTGTCACTATTTTCTCTTCTGGATGTGTAAAAAGATAACCGGCTTTTTCATTACTTCTAATCGTGATTTCTGCATTAGGAATGTTGAATCTGATAATCTCTTTCAAAATCATTTCGATAGCCTCCTGAGAATAACTCATCGCCCTTATATCCAGCCTTAGAACGTGTTTATCCCCCTGATAAGAATATAGGTTGGGCGTAATGGAGACACCATAATCACTGTACTTTTCAGTCTTTATTGGGGCCCTCACAAGAGGTATTATAGCTTTCAAAAGCCTTGTCAATCCAAGATCTACCTCAATCTCTTCCCCATCACCCACTTCAAGATATTTAAGGGTCACTTCACTCGGTACAACGTTTCCCTTTAAGAATTTGCCTTCAAGAGAGACAACTAAAACATTACTATTCCTTAGGAAATGGGAAACAGCTATCATTGGATGAGCATCGACCCCTGGAAGGAAATAAGCAGCATGCCTCGTTTCAACTATAGGAGTGTTTATTCTAAACGTTCGCTTCTTTAAAGTCCCTTTAAGTTTAACTTTTTCTGAAGGCATGCTTATTGTAACTCCAAAGCCTTTTCTTCTTCGAATAATTGGTTTCATGCCAATCCCATCAGCGTTTATCATATATTCGGACAGTTTACCCTCATTTCTAAGTTTCTCCGCAATGTGCATAGCTAAGACCCCACCTATCTCTTCATCCCCTGTAACTGCAAAGAGAACTTTTCCCTCAAGGTCCATCTTCGATAATTCCTTAATAGCCAGCATTACTGAGGCAACATTTCCCTTATCATCGGCACTTCCTCTCCCATATGCCTTATTGCCCTTTATCACTAATTTAAATGGCTCTGTATTCCATTCCTCCCTGTTTACAGGTACAACATCAAAATGGGCCATAAAAAGGATTTTTGGTTTTCCATCCCCTATTTCACCGTAAACGGCGTAGTATCCATCCTTCTCGATCAGCTCAGTCTCAATGCCCCATGAAGAGAGGATGTCCATTACAAATTTGGGGCAGTCTTTAGAGGGCTTAATCCCTTTTACTGGATCGTTTACCGTTTCAAACTCCACAAGTTCTGAGAGAAGTTCCAATATTTTCATAGTCCACACCATTAAGATTTTCATCGAAATGATATTTAAAAATTGCTAAAGTAAAATACCATCTTGAAAAGAAATTAAAAAGCTAAACATTTATTCTCTTCCAGATCGTTCCTTGTGGAGTGTCCTCAAGCTGAATCCCAAGCTCCCTGAGCTGGGCCCTTATTTTATCTGCCAGCTCAAAGTTCTTTTGCTTCCTAAGTGCACTCCTCACTTCAATTAGAAGGTCTATAAGTTCCTCTTCTTTGGTTTCTTTTGTCTCTTTGAAGTATTCCTCAAAAATTCCAAAGATCTCACTTATTATTCTAAAGAATTCTAATGCTTTTCTAAGAACACTTTCCTTTGGCTTTTCGACCCTTGTAAGATATGCGTTTACAGCATTTGCAACTTCAAAGATGGGTTTCATAGCCTCAGCAGTGTTAAAATCATCATCCATAGCCTCATAGAGCTTCTTCTTAGCATCCCTTATTGTTTCATAGAGTTTAAATTCCTCTTTCTCCCATTTAAATGGAATCTCCGCTTTTTCCATTGCTATTCTTATATTCTCAATCGTGTTATAGAGTCTCTCAAGGTTATTCTTTGCATGTTGTATCCCCTCTTCGGTATAATCAAGAGGTGAGCGATAGTGCTTCTGGAGAACAAAGAACCTTATGACCTCGGGAGAATATCTTTGAAGAAGCTCTCTTATAGTAACAAAGTTTCCAAGGCTTTTGCTCATCTTTTCGCCACTAACCATCACAAAACCTGTGTGAAGCCAGTATTTGACCCACTCTTTACCCGTGCATGCTTCTGTTTGGGCTATTTCATTCTCGTGATGTGGAAAGATCAGATCGTTTCCACCGCCGTGAATATCAAAGCTTTCCCCAAGATACTTTGTACTCATTGTGGAACATTCAATGTGCCATCCAGGCCTCCCTTCTCCCCAAGGACTCTCCCATTTTGGTTCTCCTGGCTTGGCCTTCTTCCAGAGTGCAAAATCTTCAGGATTTTTCTTCCCTTCTCCTGGCTCAACACGTGCTCCTTTTCTGAGGTCTTCAAGATTAACTTTACTTAATTTTCCATATTTCTCATATTTTCTAACTTCAAAATAAACTCCATCACTACTTCCATAGGCATAACCTTTTTCCTCAAGTTTTTCCACAAATTCAATTATATCCTGAATATGCTCTGTAACTCTTGGATAAATATCGGCTGATTTTACTTTTAGAGCTTTCATGTCCTCAAGGAAATATTTTAAGAATTTTTCAGCGAGTTCTTTTGGATCTTCGCCGGTTTCGTTTGCTCTTCTAATAATCTTATCGTCTATATCGGTAAAGTTCATCACCATCAACACACTGTAACCTTTATGCTCTAAATACCGTCTTATTACATCAAAAGCTATGTACGTCCTTGCATGTCCTAGATGAGTGTAATCATAAACCGTTGGCCCACAGATATACATCCTAACCTCATCCTCTCTCAGAGGTTTAAACTCTTCTTTCTGCTTTGTCATAGTGTTATAAACTCTCACTTTTCCACCACCCAGAGAGAATTCTCCAAAGTTTTTATTAGATTATCGCTTTCGGCAAGTGCAAAGCTTAAAAACCCCCCTCCATAATCTAAACCAGTTTTTGAAAAAAGGAAAGATGGAGGTTATGGGTATGAAAGTGGCAAAGAAAGATGTAATAAAGCTTCACTACACCGGAAAGATCAAGGAGACTGGAGAGATATTCGATACAACTTACGAGGATGTTGCAAAAGAGGCTGGTATTTACAATGAAAAGGGGATTTACGGGCCGGTTCCAATAGCAGTTGGAGCGGGACATGTTATAAAAGGTCTCGATGAGGCTCTTGAAGGATTGGAAGTTGGAAAGAAATACACACTTGAAATTCCACCAGAAAAGGCCTTTGGAAAAAGGGACCCCAAGCTTATAAAGACCTTCACAATTGGTCAGTTTAGAAGGCAAGGTATTTATCCATTCCCTGGCCTTGATGTTGAAATAGAGACCGGTAGTGGTAAGAAACTCAAAGGTAGGGTTATGAGCGTTTCAAGTGGCAGAGTTAGGGTGGACTTCAACCATCCATTCGCTGGAAAAACTGCTGTTTATGAAGTTGAGATCATTGAGAAAATCGAAGACCCAATAGAGAAAGTAAAAGCTTTAATAGAACTCAGAATCCCAAGAATAGACTTTGAAAAGGTACAAATTGAAGTGGGCGAGGAAGACGTCAAGGTTGAGTTTAAAGACCAGACAATCGACCCAAGAAACCTTGTACTAGGCGAAATCTTACTAGAAAGCGATCTCAAATTCTTAGGTTATGAAACAATTGAATTCAAGCCCACAGTTGAAGAGCTCTTAAAGCCACCAGAGGCAAAAGTCGAAGAAGAGGAAGAGAAAGCTGAGGAACCCAAACCTGAAGAAGGGGAGAAAGTGGAAGAAATAGTAGAGGAAGTTAGAGCGCAACCAGAAGAAAGCAAGGAAGCTGAGATTAGCATTGAAAAAACTGGGGAAGATAATGAAGAAAAAGAAGAATAACCTCTCTTTATCCTTTATTTGGTGATTTCTTTTGAGAAAACTTCCGCTTCTTTATCTCTTTGGAATTTTTCTTATAATATTAAACCGCTCTCTAGGAGGCAATATTTATGAATGGACCCTTTATAATACTCTATTTTACATATTAGTACCTTTCATACTGGCCCTAACCTTAGGATTCAAACATGAAGACTTAGGATTCAAAATAGGCAAAAGAGATGGTTATATGTGGGCACTTGCACTTTTCCTACTAACGCTTCCCATAAGTCTCTATGCCTCACAACTTGAAAGTTTTAGGAGCTATTACCCACTATTTTCATATAACTCATGGAGAGAGTTTCTCTTCAAAGAGCTTTTCATTGGTGTTATCATGTTCGCGCATGAAGCTTTTTACCGCGGAATTCTTCTCTTCCCTCTTGTCAAGAAAAATGAATGGCTGGGCATAATTGTTCAGAATATTCCTTATACCTTAGTCCATATTGGAAAACCTCCATTAGAAATACCATACTCATTCATAGCTGGAATAGTTTTTGCAAAAATAGATTTAAAAAGTGAAAGCTTTCTACCAAGCTTTCTTCTCCACTGGATTGGTGCAATTGTATTTGATATTTTATGTGTTACAACGCTTTAATAGATATATTGCCATTCACCGTTGAGATCTTCACGTTATATTTTCCTTCTCCAAGAACACCCTTAAATGACTTTGGCCCATGGAACGGCGATTTTGAAAGTTCTCCTGGAATTTCAGAGGCTATTTTCCCGTTGACAGAGCGTGCATTAACTTCAATATTCGAATCCTTGGAGAGATAAACTTCAACACTTCCATTCACTGTTGAAACGACTAAATCTCCATTTATACTTGAAAGCATGGCCTTTATTGAGCCGTTTACAGTTGAAATCTTCCCCGCAAATACATTCTCTACTGTTATACTCCCGTTTACTGTTGCCACTTTTCCGGCTTTTTCTATGTTTTTCACCGATATTGAGCCATTGACGTTTCCGACTTTTTCAACCTCTACAATTTTAGGAACTAAAATATCAAAGTTAACTGCACTTTCTCCCATGCTGACTCCGAAACTTTTTCCATGTTTTACTTCGATTTTTAACATATTTCCTTCTTTTTTTACCTTTATTTTGGGCTCTGTTCCTAAAAGGCCCCATTTTTTCTCCGCTTTGAGTTTTATTGTATCTCCATCATATCCTTCAATTCTTATGCGGCCGTTCACATTTCCAAGTTTCAACTTTAAGCCTTCTTCCACTTTATATTCTCTCTCAACAACTTCAATCATAATCACCACCTCAATTAGATATAGTGTGGTCAAAGGAAAATAAAAATGTGGTCAAAATTGATCAGTTATATTGGGTCACATTCCATAATCTATTTTCAAGTATTATTGCCAACAAATAATAAACTTTCAAAATAATAATTAGATGCACAAAGATTTTTAGATTTACAACATAAAACCTTCCTGTGAATAAGTACAATTTAAGGGGGAAGTGAAAGAGCCCTAAGAAAAAGCTATCGAAAACTTTGGTTCAGAAAGGGAGAGAATATCAGGAAAGAGGTTTTAAAGAGGGGTCTACCACTAACAATGGAAAATCTTTCAAAATACTATGATATGCCACTTAAAGAAGCCTGGAAAGGCACCTCAAAAGTAGATGAAGTAACATATCATAGTGAAGTGAGCTTCTGTCCCTTTGCAAAAGTTTGGAAAGAAAAAGGTGCAGAAGAGATCGGTCTCATATATTGTGAACAAGATATTGCTCTGATGAAGGCCTACAACCCGAATATAAACTTCAAGCGACCTAAAAATGTATTAAAAGGTGATGAGATCTGCATTCTTGATGTAAAGGTAGAATCACAAGAGTAAGCGATCCAAAAAAGGCCTTCCCAAGACCTTTCACCATTTTTAGAACTTGCAATAATATAATGCTAAAGCAAAATGAGCGACACCCTTATTAACGTTAAGCCCATTATCTTAATGGTGATTCTTATGGAAGACCCCTATATCTGGATGGAAAATCTAACTGATGAAAGAGTGCTAAAATTTGTCAATGAAGAGAACACTCGTTTCAGAGAATTCATTGGAGAACTTCCAGACAGATTAATTGATAAAGTCAAAAAATACTACTATCTCCCAAACATTGTAGAGGCGTGCATAACAAGGAGAGGCACATTTGTAAAGGTCAATGAGGGCGGCAAGCAGATTATAAAGGTGCTTGAAACAAATGAAGTTATAATTACCTCAGAAACCCTGGAAAAAGAGCTTAAAGATGAAATTCTTCTCCAAAGTTTTACTGTAAATGAAGACGGAAAGAGGTTGGCTTACAACTTTTCAATAGGCGGCTCTGATGAAGGAATAACAAGGATAATTGATCTTGAGAGCGGAAAAATAGTTGAAGAAATAAAGCCCTCACTTTGGAACATAACTTTTCTCGAAGATGGTTACTATTTCGCCCGTTTTTACAGAAAAGAAAAAACTCCTGATGGCATTGATGCCCCTGCAGAAAGAATTTTTCTCAAAAAGGGCAAAGAAGAAAAAATGGTTTTTGGAGAAGGTCTCGGTTCAGGGTATTTCATGTCAATTCAAAAAACCAAAGATAAAAAACATGCATTAGTTACCCTCTCCTTCGGATGGAATAAAAACGATATATACTTTGGCCCACTCTTAGAGCCTGAAAAATGGAAAAAAGTATATTCAAGCGAAGTTCCAGCCCATCCAATCGAGTATGTAAACGAAAAACTCTACATATACACAAGAGAAGGCAGAGGGCTTGGAAAAGTTATTGCTCTTGAAAATGGAGAGACCAGAGAGATTATCCCAGAAGGAGAATTCCCATTAGAATGGGCCGTAATAGTAAAAGACAAGCTTCTAGCTGGCTATTTAGTCCATGCATCTTCATTGTTAAAGATATTCACCCTGAACGGAGAACTTATTGAAGAGGTAAAATTCGACATGCCGGGCCAGGTTTACCCCCTTGACAACAATGGAAAAACGGCAATTCTAAGATATGAAAGCTTCACAATCCCTTACAGATTGTATAAGTTCGATGAGAATCTAGAACTCATTGACGAGGTCAAAATTGAATGGCATTTTACGGTCAATGAAGACTTTGCAACATCAAAAGACGGAACAAAAATACATTACTTCATTGTGAGAGGAGAAAAGGACAAAAAGAAAGCGTGGGTCTTCGGATATGGCGGCTTCAATATTTCTCTAAAACCTAGATTCTTCCCGCATGTAATCCCATTCATAGAAATGGGGGGAACCTTTGCAATGGCAAACCTTAGAGGAGGAAGTGAATACGGCGAAGAATGGCACAAAGCTGGAATGAGAGAAAATAAGCAGAACGTGTTTGATGATTTCATAGCGGTTCTTGAAAAGCTTAAAGAAGAGGATTACAAAGTCGCGGCATGGGGAAGGAGCAACGGAGGGCTTTTAGTTTCAACTGTCTTAGTTCAAAGACCTGATGTAATGGATGCCGCTTTAATAGGCTACACCGTTATAGATATGCTCCGCTTCCACAAGCTTTACATTGGCAGCGTTTGGGTACCAGAATACGGCAATCCAGATGACCCAAAAGATAGAGAGTTTTTACTCAAATATTCTCCCTACCACAACTTAAAGTCCCAAAAGTATCCGCCGACGCTCATTTACACAGGTCTACACGACGATAGGGTTCACCCGGGCCATGCACTTAAGTTCGCAAAGCGGCTCAAAGATATAGGGGCATCGGTTTATCTTAGGGTGGAAACAAAAAGTGGCCACATGGGGGCTTCATCTGAAACGAGGATTAGAGAATTGGCAGACATGCTTTCCTTTGTCGTTAAGACGTTAGATGTTAAAGTTTAGAGTTCAGAGCATTTTTAATTTCTTCATACTTTTTTCTCGCTTCTTTCCTACTCTTTTGCAGTTCTCTTCTGTTTACCCATGTTGTAACAGCACCCATAGCAACCGTCAGCAGAGTTCTATAGAAAAGACCATTATTAAAAGGAATAAGATCACCTTCGTCTATAATGCCGTCTTTGTCACGATCAAAGAGGGGATTTATGACTAAACTTACTTCAGAACCTCCATAGGCTATAAACTTCTCATCCTCAGAAATCGCAATTCTCCCTAATGCTATTCCCATATCTGGATACAGAGGATAATAATGAGTATCGTCCCAAAGCACTTTTCCTGACCAATCGAGTATATACAGTGCACCATCATACACTAAGATATAATTTTGAGATATCGTAAAATCCCCTATGTAAGAGAAATTCTTTGCCCAAAGGAGGCTTCCGTTTTCATTATAAACTCCCAAGTATGAGCCTTTCTTCGAGTAGAAAGTTGCAACAATCTTTCCACCATCCGTGAGTTCTATGGAACCAACAGTTCCCTTCCACGGTTCGATGGTTTTTATGAGGTTCCCTTCTCCGGAGAAGAGATAAATTTTGCCTTTCTCAGTAACTGCAATGGTTTTTCCGTTTGTGGCGACATTTTCACCAAAAGCCAAGTCCCAGAGTTCATTTCCTCGTACGTCAAAGACTTTAACGACACTACCGTTCTCTACGTAACTCCTTGCTACAATTAAATCACCGGCTGTGCTTAACGAAGTTGTGTTGAATTCCTTCCTCCAGAGCTCAGATCCTAAGGGGGAATACGCTATAAGATAAAACGGAGAAAAAGTAAAAGTGGATTCATTGAGCCACTTAATACTATAAGTTCCAATGACTACAACATCTTTTGAGAGATCAAATGACCCAAAATCATCAAAAGGCAGTAAAGTTATGTTTCTGATGATTTTTTCATCGCTTATAAAAAGCAACCTTCCATTTTTGGGATTTCTCGATACTCCATGATATGTCACTTTAACAATGAGGGTGTCATTTTGAAACCCTATTCCAGCCACATTCCATTCAAAGCCAAGATCAAGTTTGTATATTCTATCTAGCAAAGGATCTCTTTTAGAAGTTTCCTCCCAGTAGTTCAATGTCCAGAATATTAGAAAAACAAACAGAATGTTCAGCAAAACCCGTATCTTTTTATTCATCTTGCCCCTCAGTTATTACTTTTCAACATAGTATTTAAGCCTTTTCCTCTATCAGCTTCATAATTTTACTGTGTAGCTGCTTAATAAGCTCTCTTCTGTCTTCCATAAGCACAACGTCGCTCGCTCCAATCACTTCAAGGTTGAATGCAAATGGACTTGGAATCTCGTTATGCTCAATAACGACCTTTATCTTTCCTTCTTTAATCCAGCTCAAAAAGAGTTCTGCATTCTCTATATCCATCTTATCTTCCATTATCTCCCTGTAAACTTCTTTCAGAAGTGGAAAGTCTGGGTAGTTTTTCTTCAAAAGCCTCAGAAGAGTCTGTGCGTTTAACTGCTGCCTGCTAAGGCTTTTCTTTCTCCCCATGTATCTCCTAAGGATGAGCAGACCTCTGTTTGCCACATGCCTGAAACGTCTCTTCAAAAGCTCTGTATTGTCCAATGCTCTCTTTAAGGTTTCCCTTACGTTCTCAATCTGAAATAGCCCCCTAATTTCCTCCTCGTTTAGGATCTTTTCCTTAGGAAGGATAAGCATAAACCCGTTATCACTTATTGCTATTCCAACATTCGTTTTCTTCTTTTTGCTGATAACGTAGGCAAAGGTTCTGCTCAGAGCTTCATTGGCCCTTCTCCCTATTAGTGTGTGGAAGAAGTATTTAACTCTCCTTTCATCAAAGACCTCCTCAACAAGAAGAAGTTCATCATCTGGGACAGTTGAATACCTCTCCTGTTCTCTAAAATATCCCAAAATGGCCTTTGCGGCCTTTTCATCAATTTTGTACTTTCTTATGAGAAGCAACTTTGCTCGTTTACTGCTTAGAAGGGCCTTAATCTCCTTTCTAAAACGCTGCACATCCAAAGCTAGGTCAAAACTCAAGGGCAACATTTCAGAAAACCATGCCGGAATTGTTGGCTTTGCTCCTTCTTTTGGCTGAACATAAACTCTATTCGCTCTTGATTTTTTAAATTCATAGGTTCTGCCAGACAGAACAAAAATATCCCCTGGCATCAATCTTTCTGCAAATTCTTCTTCAACAGTTCCAATAAAATGTTTATCAAGGGTAAAAACTTCGATTTTTGCCTCATCTGGGATTGTGCCAGTGTTCATATAATAGATGACCCGTGTCATTTTGCCCCTCCTACCAAATTTCCCTTCTTCTTCATCAAACCAGACCTTTGCATAGACTTTCTTCTCTTCTAAACCTGCGTGTTCACCAGCCAAGTAACGTAAAACACTCATAAAGTCATCAAAGCTTAAATTACGATATGGATAAGCCCTCCTAACGACCCTATAGGCATCGTTAATATCCCAGACTCTCTCCAACGCCATGCCGAGCACATGTTGCACAAGGACATCCAGTGGATTTTGGGGAATTTTAATCCTGTCAAGCCTCCTACTTCTCGCATTATGGGCTAAAACAGTACATTCCACCAAATCATCCCTATCCAAAACGAGGATCATCCCCTTACTTACCTCATGCAACTTATGGCCTGCTCTTCCGATTCTTTGAAGGCCTCTATTAACGCTCTTTGGTGAACCAATGAGAACGACCAAATCTATTGTCCCTATATCAATCCCGAGCTCTAAACTGGTTGAGCTGTTTTTTGAGAGGAAGCCGTTAACAACGTAGTTTCCTGTTTTAGAGTCTAAGATGCCGTATGTGTCTTCAATAAAAACTGACTCTATAAATTTGATCCTATCAAAGAAAACATCTCCCTTCGCGAGCTTCTGAAGCTCCTCAATCTCGGAAATTACATCTTCAGCGTTTCTCTCCTTTGCGATTTTTTCATAAAAGTCGAGCAGTTTGACTAAATTTCTCCTCCTGATTTCGCGGGTTCCGAGTTCTACTTTCATCGGATTGTACATCCCCATCTTCTGAAGCCTGTAAGAGCTAATGCCAAGTTTTTCCCTGATTTTCCTGAGGCGCTGACCGAGTCCGGGAATTACATCAGAATTTGAATATCCGCCAGATGTAATATTTTTTATTCTTTCAAGTCCGGGACGCCAAGGCTCTATTAGCTCTCCAAATTTTCGCAGGTATTCTCCCCCTAAGATTGCAACGGTGTAAGAGGTTCCAACCTTTCTTATCTTTCTGCTTCTGGTGAAGTAGTGTTCGTTGTAATCTTTCCTTCTGAGAGATGCAACGATTCCAAGCTGAAGTAAAAGATTGCGTATCCCTTCGGCAAACTCGGAGTTGAAGGTAATGAAGCCAGCTGAATATACACGATTGTCTTCTTTTATCTCAAGATATCCGCCACCATCAAAATAACCGGATAGAAACTGAATCTTGTGCTCTCTTGGAAGGCGGTAGAGTATCTCCGGAAATCTGCCATTGGTGGATTTCTTACCATTATCTCCCACGAGTCCTTTGAAGAGGTGAAGGAGCACGTTAAAGGAGAGTTCAAGTGAGTACGTGCTTTCGTTTTGTTTTCTTATACTCCCATTGATCCCAAACTCTTCTTTGGCAAGCTTGGCATAACGCTTGAGCACTTCCAAATCGCTGGAGAACAGCGTTGTTGAGTTACTCTTCCATGAACCATCGGCAAGCCAGAAACCAAGTAGTCTGATCATTCCAGGGGTGAATCTTTTGGGCAATTCATAGGTGTTCTTGTCAGAGGTTATTTTCACAACATCGTTTTCTTCAATGGTCATGCTAACTTCATTAAGAACCGTTTTTAGCTTGCTCCATCTAAATGGATACTCGCCCCTAAGCTGTTTTGATAAGTAGCTCTCACTCACATTCAGTTTCCTTGCAAAGGCCTTAATCGAACCAAATTTAGCCTGAATGTTCTTCTTTAGCTCTTCTAAAAACTCAACTCGCAAATGTAAGTAAGCGGAACCTGGAAGGATTTCAAAAATGGGAATTTCTTCTTCTAAACTTGGCAACCTGCGCAGAATCCCAATATAGTCCCCAGGCTTGAGCTTCTCCGCTTCAATCCAAGCAGGCTTCCCATTTTTTATTGTGAGAAACTTGTGCTCTCTCGTTGCTTCAACTTCAAAGCCAAGCTTTGTTTTGAGTCTTATTCCCTCAGAGTTGTATTTAATCTTGTGAACGCCCCTGAATCTTACAAAACTACTTTTTGCGTCCTCAATCCCGATTATCTCTTCATTACCGATAAGCTTGTCTATTCTCTTGATCCCTTTGGAAGTAAGCATCTTCATGTGCCCTGGAACACACACAACAGCCTTAAGCTCTCCTTTCTTCAATTTCTCCTCTACTTCAAGCCTAACGTCCCTAGAAAGGCTTGAGTGGTGAGTTTCAATTAATTCCGCATATTTTGGAAACCTCTTCTTGAGGTGATAGGCAACCCTTTCAGCCCCGCTTCTCGTGTTTGTAAATATTAACGTTGTTCTATGCTGCTCTATAAGTTCATCCAAGCGTTTGTACAGGGCCTCACTTAGCTCATTAGCTGGGGCATAGATTAAGTCTTCAACCACGCTCTCAACTTTGATTTCAGTCTGCTTCGCAAAGCTAACATCTACAACCAAACCAGAACGAGGAGTACCATCATCATTAAAGCCAAAAACAAATTTAGCAACTTCTTCTAGAGGGTGTATCGTTGCGCTTAAGCCAATTCTCACAAAATCTCCAGCAAGATTTTGGAGTCTCTCCAAGCTTAGAGTCAAATGAGTCCCTCTCTTGTTCTCAGCTAAAGCGTGGACCTCATCAATAATCACATATTTAACCGTCTTCAACCTCTGACTGAACTTGGGAGCATTTAGAGCTATAGCCAAGCTTTCGGGAGTGGTTATCAAAATATGAGGTGGCTTTTTTACCATCTTCTGCTTTTCATAGCTTGATGTGTCACTTGTCCTCACTGCAACCCTTATTTCGGGAAGCTCATAGCCTAGTTCCTTATAAACTTGTCTTATCTCACTCAGCGGCTCATTGAGGTTTCTCCTTATATCATTGTTCAAGGCCCTAAGTGGAGACACATAGATAACATAAATCTTGTCTTCAAGCTTACCTTCTTTTCCCAGAAGAACAAGCTCATTTATGGCGGCAAGGAAAGCAGATAAAGTTTTCCCACTACCCGTTGGTGAAGATATGAGAACATTTTCCCCCTCGTGAATCTCAACAACTGCATATCTCTGGGGAGGTGTAAATGTTCCAAATTTCCGTTTAAACCATTCCCTAATAGGTTCATCCAGTATAGCATAAATTTCATCATCGCTGTATTCCCTATTAGCAAACCTTATCATGATTCCTCATTCATCCTACATAGGCGAACTTTAAAAATTTTGATTCTATTTTCGAACAAAATTATTTAGCGATACAAAATTAAATATTGACAGGAAAAACCATAGAGAAGACTAAAAAATCCATCAAACCAGAGAAGCAAGTGAATAAATGAAAACCACCAAAAACACCAATCCAGAGAGATATGCCATCGAATGTGGAAAATGCAGGTGAAAGCTGTCATACTTTTTCTTTGCTTTGAGAGACATCATTGTTGGTAATACCCCTGCATAGAGCACCCCACCAAAAGTGCCAGCCAGCCATAAACCGTTTACAAAGCTCTTAAGGCCGGCAAAGTATATCAGCAATGGTGGAACAACTGTTAAGGCCCATGCATAAAGCTTGTTCATTCTCAAAAATTCTTTTATATTATCCACCTCCGAAAGGGTTATGCCTATATAACTCGTGCATATAGCAGCTAAAGGTAAAACAAGGCCCAAAATCCTGCCCCCCCTCAATGCATACGGCAACCCCAAAACACCTGTTCCAATTTGGGTTCCTATGAGCATTGCACTTGCTTCAGCCAATGTTAGCCTCTTCATGTTCCCACCAATTGTGAAAGAAATTCATAGAATATAAAAGGCTTGCTATATGTAAAGAAAAGGTCTTTAAAAGACAAATAAATGTATCTAAGTATGCTTGTATCCATTAGAAGATATGAATCGCCGTTGCTTTAAAGCTTAGATAAACCTCTTTCTCCTCGTTAATTTCCATCTCAAGAAGGGATGAGCGGGTTATAAATGCCCTGAGCTCGATTCCTCCAATATCAAGAGTCAGCCTTACTAAGGATCCCAGATCCTCAACCGCCAAAACTTTAGCTTTGAATTCATTTCTTGCGGAACTTTTTATAGGTTCATTGGATATTATGATGTCTTCCGGCCTTATACCAATTCTAACTTTTCCCTTGACCTCTACGGGAAGTTCAATTAAAATGCTATTGGTCTTCAAAACTTTCCCCTCTCCAATTCCCTCAACTATATTCTCAAAGCCGAGGAACCTTGCCACTTCTTCATTTTTCGGCCTTCCAAATACTTCTCTAACTTCTCCAGTTTGAATTAATTTTCCATCCAGCATAACCCCCACTCTATCTCCCAAGCTTACTGCCTCCTCAAAGGAATGGGTCACGTGAAGAGCCGTAAAATTTAGCTCCTTATGCCAGTGTTTCATTTCTTGGATGAGCTTAGATCTAGTTTGAATATCCAGATTTGCAAATGGCTCATCAAGAAGAAGAAGTTTTGGCTCCAAAATCAAGGCCCTTGCAATGGCAACTCTTTGAGCCTCTCCACCACTCAATGTTCTTGGTTTTCTGGGCAAGAGATGAGAAATTCCAAGGATTTCTCCAATTTCCTTAACTTTTTTGTCAATTTCATTCTTTGGCATTTTTTTCAGCTTTAATCCGTAAGCTATATTATCATAGACTTTCATGTGCGGAAAGAGAGCATAGTTCTGGGGAATATAAGCTAATTTTCTCTTTTCAGGCGGCAAAAATGTTATATCATTGCCATTCATGAAAATTCTTCCAGAATCCGGAATAAAAATCCCAGCAATGAGCTCAAGTAGAAGTGTCTTTCCAGCAC
>QMUF01000010.1 GCA_003663525.1 Thermococci archaeon
ATACGCAGTAGTTGGTAAAGATTCATTTTATGTGAAAGACCTGAAAACTGGAAATATAAAAGACAAAAAGATCCATGAAATCAACTGGACATTAGAGATGGCAGAAAAACAGGGTTATGCTCATTTTATGCTTAAAGAAATCCATGAACAAGCAAAAGCAGTAAAAGATGCAATATATGGGAATCTCGAGACGATAGACAAGGTAGCGGAGGAAATTGCAAATTATGAAAAAGTGTTTGTAGTGGCTATGGGGACATCTTATCATGCTGGAATTGGTGCCAAGTACTTCCTTCAGCGATTGGCCAATAAAGTTGTTCTTGTAGAAGAGGCGAGCGAATTTAGATATGAATTTGAGGATATAGTTGATGGGAATTCCCTCGTGATTGCCATAACTCAAAGTGGAGAGACTGCAGATACATTGGCAGCAATAAAACTTGCCAAAAGGAAAGGCGCAAAAGTTCTAAGTGTTGTAAATGTTGTTGGGAGCATGGCCACAAGACTGAGTGATCTCGTAATTTACACGTATGCTGGGCCTGAAATAGGAGTAGCTGCAACAAAAACCTACGTCACTCAGCTAACAGTTTTGGCAATGCTCGCAATAGCGTTGGCGAAGAGACTGGGCACAGTGGATGGAAAGTATATTAAGCTCCTTGAAGGTCAACTTCAGGATCTTCCGAAATATGTTGAGGCTGTTCTTGGATATGAAAATAAGATAAAAGCCCTTGCTGAAGAACTAGTGAATAAAAGAGACTTCTTCTACATAGGGAGGGGAGTTAGTGTTGCAACTGCCCTTGAGGGTGCTCTAAAGCTTAAAGAGATAAGCTACATTCATGCAGAGGGACTATCCGCTGGCGAACTCAAGCACGGCCCCTTGGCCCTAGTTGAAGAGGGAGTTCCAGTAGTAGCAATCGCCCCAACAGGGAAGACTTTTGATAAGATGGTTTCCAATATTCAGGAAGTAAATGCTAGAAAGGGCCTTGTAATCAGTTTAGGAGATAATGAAGAGCTAGAAAAAGTTAGTCAAGTCTTTTTGAAAATGCCAAGAATAGATGAACTTTTAAGTCCTGTTGTGTATATAGTACCACTTCAATTGTTGGCATATCACTTGGCAGTACTTAGGGGTAACGACCCCGATAAGCCCAGAAACTTAGCAAAATCTGTTACTGTAGAGTGAGGTGATTAAAATGGTTGGGACTAAAGCTAAGGAGAAAAACAAAGAAAAATCCACATCCTCTTTTGATTTTTCGAAGATTAGAGTATATATATTTCCTTTATTAGTAATTTTCATCGCCATTATTGGTTACAAAATTAGGGCTGTAACTGGCCAGACTAAGTATTTTATAGATCCAGACACGTTTTATCACTTTGAAATTTATAAACAAGCAATTCAAGAATGGGTTCCCAAGTATTATCCATTAGCCAATGCTCCATTTGGCTCTCTAATTGCCGAACCTTTGGGCCTTTACATAATCCCTGCTTTACTCTATAGGTTCTTATCTGTACTTGGGCTTGAAGCAATTGAAGTCTTTAAAATGTGGCCACCACTTGTTGGATTTTTCAGTATAATAGGAGCTTATTTCCTTGGAAGAAAACTCCACTCAGATTGGGCAGGAATCTGGGCGGCATTAGTTATGATGTTTTCAGTGGCTCATTGGACAAGGACTTTCTCTGGAAATGCCAGAGGAGATGGCCCATTTCTAATGTTCTTCCTCTATGCAGTGTTGTTCATGTTTTATTACCTTGAAATAAACGAAATTAAAAGAAAAGTACTTTTTGGAAGTCTTTTTGTAATCTCTGGAGTGCTAATGCTTTCAGTTTGGAATGGTTCACCCTTTGGCCTTATGGTTTTGCTTGGATTTGCAAGCCTTTATGTAGTTGGGACATTTATCGTTGGAAAAGTTGAGGAGGTCAAGAAGTTTGCCAAGGAATTTTATCCAGCATATCTGACAATATTGCTCATTGGATACGCTTTTACTTCAAGTGGAATTGTAAAAGTTGGAGGGCACATAAGATTTGCCTTTGAGGTTTTCTTGGGCCTTACATTGCTCACAGTAATAATGCTCTATGGTGGCAAGTATCTTAACTATTCAAATAGAACTCATAGATTTGGTGTTGTTGCGGTCGTGGTTTTGTTAGGCCTCACTGGAGCATATCTTTACGTGGGCCCAAAGCTGTTCTCCCTTATGAGCGGCGCCTATCAATCAACACAGGTCTATGAAACTGTTCAAGAGCTTGCAAAAACCACATGGGAAGATGTGAAAAGATATTACTCAGTAAGGAGTACTGATGGTTTATTGTTCTTGCTTTCACTCGCGGGAATTGCAATAGTGGCATTTAAGTTTTTAAAAGCTTTAAGTCAGAATAAAGTTGATGCAGAGAGCTTATTTCTCCTAGTATTCTATGGGCTCTCAGTATACCTTATGTGGACAGCTGTTAGGTTTCTATTCCTTGCTTCTGGTGCAGTTTTGTTAACTTTTGGAATTTTTGTAGGGGAGTTGTTCAGAATAGTGGAAGCTATGCAAGAGAAAGTTTCAACAAAAGCTCTTTACGTTATATTGCTAATACTCCTTTTCATACCAATTCCGATAGTTGGTGCAAATACCACCTACAATTCAGCAAAAGTTAGCGGTGAAGCTGTATCTTCAAGCTGGGAAGAAACCCTCAAGTGGCTCAGGGAGAACACGAACGAATGCGACACTGCTACTTCTTGGTGGGATTATGGCTACTGGATTGAAAGTTCTCTCCTTGGAAACAGAAGGGCAAGTGCGGATGGAGGACATGCGAGAGATAGAGATTATATAATAGCCCGATTCCTTGCAAATGATGGAAATCATAGTGAAGTTGATTTTGAGAGCTGGCAGCTTAATTATTTCATCGCATGGATTCAAGACTGGGCTAAGTTTAATGCCATAAGTTACCTTGGAGGGGCAATAACAAGGGATGAAAGAGATAATCGGGGCATGGTACTTCCATTTGATCAAAAAATTGGAGAAAATTCGTATTACAGCAGATATGCTGGTATTCAATTTCACATAATTGAACAGGAAGGTAAGAAAATAGGGGTTATTGTAGCAGGAAATCAACAGGGAGAACCAGTCCAAACAATAAACATGCAAACAGGTGAAGTTATTCCCGGAAGCGGAAACTTTCCATATGTTGTTTATGTGTTCTCAAATTACGCAGTGGCAGTTTATTATAAAGTGGCAACGAGTAACTTCCTAAAACTCGCTTTTGGCATCCCTATTAGTTCTGAAGCGGAGTTTAGTGGCAAGTTGCGTTCAAACTTTAGAATAGTTAAGAGCACTGGAGATTTATCCACATACGAATTTGTTCCATTTGGACTTTATAGAATTGAAATTTATGAAAACAATACCTGGAAATCTGTCTCAAAGCTCATTCCCGGGGAGTACAAAGCTAGGCTCTACATCTCGGCATTTGGAAGGGATGTTAAAGATGCAGTCATAAAGCTTAGGGCTTATGATGGAGATAGGCTTGTAAGCGAGCAGATTGTAGCTCAAAACGTCAACATTGACCACTTAAATGAAACTCCCATAGAAGTAAGCCTTGAGGTTCCAAACGCTACAAGGTATCAGCTGGTTCTCATACAAGAAGGGCCGGTTGGAGTCCTTACAGAAGCTCCAAAGTTAAACGGTAAGCTTGTTAAGCCAATAAGAGTCTTGAACGATGGGCAAAGTGGAGAGCTTGAATTGAAAGCTGGATTCAGAAAGGACTATTCCAAGGTGGACCTTTATCTCAGAGCTACGGTTATATACTTGGTAAGAACTCAGGGAGAGAACAGAGATGATCCAAAAGCAGCATTTGACCCTCACATGGACATAATTCACTATGAAAAAGTTGCTGGTGGTTTAAGTACCACCAATAAAGAACTCTACTTTAAAGGTCAAGCTTCGTTCCCCGAAGTTATCCGGCCTTATATTGAGGAACTCAAGAAAAAATACGGAGATAAAGTAGAGATAAGGGGGATAAGGGTTGAATTGGTGTTTATAGCAGATAAAGAATATATTCTTTATGAGGGGTGAGGGATTCTCTTTTCTTTTCTCTCATTTCAAAAGGAAAGATTTAAAAAGCAAGCATCCTTCCCTAACTTGATGACTCGATGAACGATGAAGTTTGGAGGGATGTGAAATGGCAAAGCCAAGTTACGTAAAATTTGAAGTTCCAAAGGAACTTGCTGAGAAAGCCCTTGAGGCTGTTGAGATCGCAAGAGACACCGGAAAGGTAAGAAAAGGTACAAACGAGACAACAAAGGCCGTTGAGAGGGGTCAAGCTAAGCTTGTGGTAATTGCCGAGGATGTTGATCCTGAAGAAATTGTTGCTCACTTGCCACCCCTCTGTGAGGAAAAGGAGATACCCTACATTTATGTTTCAAGCAAAAAAGAACTTGGAGCTGCTGCGGGTATTGAGGTTCCATCTGCAAGCGTTGCTATAATTGAGCCCGGTAAGGGCCGTGAGCTTGTTGAGGAAATTGCAATGAAAGTTAGGGAGCTTGCTAAGTGAGCTCCCTTTCCCATCACTCATTAAATTGGGCGAGCTTTCACATTTACAATCATTTAGAGGTGTGAGAAATGTCAGATGAGGGATATCCAGCAGAGGTTATTGAGATTGTAGGAAGAACTGGAGTTACTGGTGAGGTTACTCAGGTAAAGGTTCGTGTTCTTGAGGGAATGGACAAAGGAAGAGTTATCAGAAGAAACATCAAAGGCCCAGTTAGGCTTGGAGATATAGTAATCCTCAGAGAAACCGAAAGGGAAGCTAGAGAAATTAGAGCAAGAAGGTGAGGGACATGGCGAGGTGGAACGTTTGTTCATACTGCGGAAAAGAATTCGAACCTGGAACAGGAAAAATGTATGTTAGAAATGATGGAAGAGTATACTTCTTCTGTTCAAGGAAATGTGAAAAATACTTTTTCATGGGCAGAAATCCAAGAAAGCTTAAGTGGACAAAGGCATTTGAAGAAGCAAAGCTTCAAAGAGCAAAGAGGAAGTGATCTCTTTATTTTTTTCTTTGCATGATTAGAATTACTCTACTTCTTGAAGATTAAGATTTAAAAGGAAATAAAGAATAGAAGTTTACTCAGCGAAGGTTAGTATTTTGAGGTTTATTGGTCTTCTTACAACGTTGCTCTTTCTTGCTCCAATCAGGTATTTAACACCTTTCTCACTTACTATATCAATGAGCCGTTGGGTTATTATTCCATTGAAGATTATTGCATAAATATTCTCTTTATTGTTTAATGAATTTGAGAGGTCTCTTATTGGTATTTCTGCTAGGATGCTTTCGTTCTCATCTAGGAGGATTGCTTTTGAGTCTCGTTTAACTTCTTCAATCCATTTACTGAATTTGTCGATCTCTGATAGTTTAGAGACTCTTATCGGCTTTATAAACCTCTCTTCTTTCTTTTCTTCTCTTTCAGGGATTTTAGCTTCTATTTTTGGTTCTTTTTTGTGAATTTCTTTTTGTACTTCTGTTTTACTTTCCATGGGTGCTTCTTCTGCTTTTTCAATAGATGCAGGGGGTTGTTGTTCTCTTTCTTTCATGAGTTCATAGAAGCTCTTCCCTTTTGCAAACAGCTCATTAATAACTTGTTCTGCAGGCACTTTACTCCTTAATGATTTGATTATTTCTTTCTTTGTAAGCTCTTCAACTTCTTTTCCTTCAGGCGCTCTAGCCACATAATCGATGTCAGCCACTTGAAGTAGCTCTTTAAGAATTAATTCTCCTCCTCTGTCCCCATCTGTGAATGCTGTAACAATTCTCTCTTTGCTAAGTTTTATTATAGTTTCTGGAATCGATGTGCCTTCTACAGCTATAGCATTTTTTATCCCGTGTTTGAGGAGATTGAGTACATCAGCTCTTCCTTCTACTATAATTATTGAGTCTGAAAATGGAACATGTGGCCCAGCAGGGAGTTTTTCTGATCCATATTCGATTAGTTCTTTAGCTCTTACCTCTTTTTTGACTTCTTCAGTAATCTCTTGTGTTTCGGGAATCTCTTCTTCCATAAGTGTTTCTAGGATTTCTTTGGCTCTTTCAATGATGTATTTTCTCTTTGTTGCTCTGACATCCTCAATTCTCATTACATTTATTCTTGCTTCTGAAGGACCTATTCTGTCTATGGTCTCTAAAGCAGCTGCTAAAATTGCGGTTTCAACTCTATCTAGGCTAGAAGGAATTGTTATAGTTCCATAACTCTTTCCAGCTCTTGTGTGAACATCAACCTTTATCCTTCCGATCCTTCCGGTTTTTTGAAGTTCTCTTAAATCTAAATCATCTCCGAGTAAACCTTCTGTTTGCCCAAAAATAGCACCAACCACATCTGGTCTTTCTACGATTCCACTTGCTTCAAATTCTGCGTGTATAACATATTTAGTCGTTCCAAAATCATCCTTTGCAGCCATGCTATCACCTTCTATCTCTTTCTTTTTTAACATTCTTTGCTTATCAAGCAAAATTTGCTGGATTGTAGTCTTTTTCCTCTTCAATCCATACCCCTCCTGTTGGGGGTCAGAAACGGAGACTTTTAACCCGCAAGTATAGTCCATACAGATCTTCAACGCCTTTAATGTCCTTCTTTGCTATTTTTTTGAGTTCTCTTCTTGTGTTTGTGTCTACTCTACACTTATATCCTTCTAAATACTGAGTTAATTTTTTTGCCAGATCTTCACCTTTTCTGTCGAAGTCTGTTAATATCATTATATCATGATAGTGAGAGGCTGTTAGAGCAATCTCCGCTAATGGAAAGCGGGAGAGCTTAATTATCTCCGTTTCGACCCCCAATTTTCGTAAAGCCACCTCGTCTCGCATTCCTTCTACAAGGATAACACCATTAAACTCTCGCAATTTGTCTATAAGTTGCTCAAGTCTTTTATAATTTTCGGCATACATCTTGCCTTCATAAGGATGGAGGTAGAGGATATTATAAAGTTTTGGGAAAGTTTTATTATGAATAAGTCCTATTTAGTTGGGGCCTTTTATTTATTTCAACAATTTGCATTATGAATAGTACGCTATATCAAGCATGGTGGATTTTTAATCAACATTAAGAGTAGCAAAATTGTATGGTTATACATTTTAAATAAAAT
This sequence comes from Thermococci archaeon, assembly GCA_003663525.1. GTDB lineage: Archaea > Methanobacteriota_B > Thermococci > Thermococcales > Thermococcaceae > Thermococcus_A. The sequence goes on from QMUF01000010.1 coordinate 7,104, forward strand.
CATTATGTAGAAAAAGAGCAACTAAGGATGATAAGAAAAATTTATATAGATGGTCAACTTTTTATAAATAAGTAGAGGTGGTTAGAATGGTAAAAGAGAAAATTGTAGAACTTCTACAGGAACACTTCGAGTTGAACCTATATGAAGCTAGGGCGTATGTTGCTTTAGTTGGTTTTGGGGTTCTCACACCAGCAGAGCTTGCTAGTGTCTCTGAAGTGCCAGCTCCAAGAACATACGATGTTTTGAGAAGCCTTGAAAAGAAAGGTTTTGCATTAAGCCAACCTGGAAAAGCCAATAAATATAGGCCAGTTCACCCTAAGAATATTCTTGAGAAATTCATAGAAGAATGGCAAGATAGGGTGAAAGAGGAGCTTGAGGCAAAGAGAAAAGCAAAAGAGGAACTCATAGAACTAATGACGCCATTGATAGAGACAGAGATCCCCAAGTATGGGGTTGAAAGAGTATGGGTAGTAAGGGGTATCAGAAACTCTACGCTAAAAACTCAAGAAATGTTAGAAGGTGTTGAAAAGGAAATACTCCTCGCTGATAATGGATATGTTGCAGCAAATCTTGACAAGGAGATAACCGCTGCAGTTGACAAAGGAGCTAAGGCAAAAATATTGGTCTTAAAACAGATCTTGCCTAGACTTGAAACATCAAAAATTATGGATTACTACAAAGCTGGAAAACTTGAACTTAAGGCCCTTGACAAAATAGAGCTACCAATGTTAATTTGTGACGAGGAAGTATTTTTTGCTTTGGAAGATTTAGCAGCGAGGTACTTCAATTATGAGACACAAGTTTGGGTCAAAGATTTCAGAGTTGTTGAATTGTTCAAGAGCAAATTCAACGAATATTGGAAGAAAGGGAAAAAGGTTTAGAGATATTTGAACCTCTCTTCAGTTTTGTTCTTTTCTTTAATCTTCCAGAACAATTTTCCATCCTTTTCAAGGCTTTCTATCTTTCCTTGGGCTAGAAGCCTTAACAAAAGCCTTTTCGTTTGAGCTAAGGTTATTTTTGTTTCATGTGCAATCTCTTCTTCTGTTTTCTCTTTAGTTTTTACAGTGTTTAAAATTTTTTCATGTTTCATTTGGTTTCTCCCTCCGTTTGTATTTTTCCAGCAAGGTGATTATCATGTCCATGACCTCTAAGTACTTCTTTAACTCATCAATGTCATCTGGAAGAGTGTTTGCAAGCATGTTAAGTTTTTCTGTTAAGCTTTCTTCAACACCTTTTAACTCAGATTTTCCAAGTTTTTTCCTATGTTCACATACAGGACAGAATATTTTCTCATTTAGTTTAAATAGGGGAGATCCACACTTGGGGCAGTGTCTATCGAGCATTTTTGCTCCAGAAAGCAAGAGCGGTGTTATTATTTCCCTGATTTCTTTGTCGCTGAGAGCCATTATTATCCCTCCACGAGAGTGGTATAAACCTCAATTAGGGCTTTTTTTCCAAGTTTAGAGCGCCTTATTTTATCTGAGATCTCAGCTATATCGCAACCAATTATGTTGAAATTCTTTTTGATTTCGTTTATAATCTCAAGCAGTTCACTTAAACTTAGTTCCCCATGTTGGAATCGGGAGATTTTGTATTCCGGCGATAGGACATCTAGATCAACGGTCAAGTAGACATCTTCACCTAAATACTTCTTTATCTCTTCAATGATCTTCTCAATAGGGGAGGTTTTCAGACTTTTATATGCTTTCCATGATCCTCTAACCCGTCTGCTTCTTGGGAGGGCAGGGAATATTTTGACTCGTCTAGTCCATAAGCTAGTTCTTTCTGTTGTGGGTATCATCAAAACAGGCCCAACTACACTAGCTCTCTCAATGATCCTTTCTTCCAAGGTATATGCAAGCCATGAGCCGTGATCAAGATAGTCGTGCATCAAATCTGTATGGGCATCGATACTTATTAAAGACCTTGTTTTCACGCGTTTAAGCACGCCGTAGGTTGCTAGGTGGTCTCCTATGATATAACACTTATCTATTGGAAGTCTGTCTGCTAGGAGCTCCACATTGCTTGATTCGACTATTACAAAATCTTCTATTATTCTATTCCTTTTGAGTAACTCAAGAGCGTACATCACACCCTCTCTATTGGGTTTTTCTCCAAAAGGGATAAACGTCACCATATTCTTCACGAAGCCTATTTTGAGGTTATTATTTTTAAATTTATAGGATGGACATATTCAAGAAGAAAGAGTTAAAGTTAAAAACAACCCTCTTGATGTTAAGTTTGAGAGTTATTGGGGGGTAAATTAAGATGATCTTACAAGTAGCTCTTGATGTGACGGATGTAGAACATGCTATTTCTATAGCGGAAAAAGTGGCCCATGGAGGGGCCCATTGGCTTGAAGTTGGAACTCCACTAATAAAGAAGGAAGGAATTAGAGCAGTAGAGCTCATGAAGAGGAGATTCCCAGATAGAAAAATAGTAGCCGATCTGAAGACAATGGATACCGGAGCTTTAGAAGTGGAGATGGCTGCAAGACATGGGGCTGATGTCGTCTCCATACTTGGAGTTGCCGATGATAAAACAATAAAAGATGCGGTCACCGTTGCTAAGAGGTACGGTATAAGAGTGATGGTGGATTTAATCGGGGTTAAGGATAAAGTAAAAAGAGCGAAGGAATTGGAAAAGATGGGTGTTCATTACATCTTAGTCCATACAGGGATAGATGAGCAAGCCCAAGGAAAAAATCCCCTAGAAGATCTAGAAAAAGTAGTAAAAGCTGTAAAAATCCCAGTTGCAGTCGCCGGAGGTTTAAACTTAGAAACTATTCCTAAGGTTATAGAGGCAGGAGCCACAATTATTATCGTTGGAGGAGCAATAACTAAGGCAAAAGACCCCGAAAATATTACTAGGAAGATACTTGATCTATTCTGGGGCGAATATATGCAAACAATCGTAAAAGTTATTCAGGATATAACAGACCACATAAAAACAGTGGCGACATCACTAAAACTAGAGCAGGTTAGAGGGATGGTGGATGCAATGATTGGAGCAAATAAAATATTTATCTATGGCGCTGGAAGAAGTGGTTTGGTAGGGAAGGCATTTGCAATGCGCCTAATGCACCTCGACTTCAATGTTTATGTTGTTGGGGAAACCATAACTCCTGCTTTTGAAGAAGGAGACCTTCTAATCGCAATCAGTGGGAGTGGTGAAACTAGGACTATAGTTGATGCTGCAGAAATTGCTAAAAATCAGGGAGGAAAAGTCGTAGGAATAACTTCCTATAAGAATTCAACTCTTGGGAGACTTTCTGATGTTGTCGTAGAAATTCCGGGAAGAACAAAAGCAGACATTCCTACAGATTATATCGCTAGACAAATGCTCACCGAATACAAGTGGATGGCTCCAATGGGAACACTCTTTGAAGATTCAACAATGCTGCTCTTGGATGGTATTATAGCTTTATTAATGGCCACATTCCAGAAAAGCGAAAAAGATATGAAGCGGAAGCACGCTACATTAGAGTGATCTATATGACCTCTTTTCCTCATATTTTTGTTGGCATTGGCAGTAATGGGAGCAGAGTTGTCCAAAATATTAATATAGAAAAGGTTTCAAAACTTTCTATAAATCCTTCCTATTACCTACTTGGCAAATTCCCATTCCGTCAAAAAATTAGAGACATTTTCTGGAAGGTTCCAGATGATGCAATATTATGGGTCGTGTTTGAGAATAAACCGATAAATCTGGAAATACTGAATATCATTCTGGAATATTTACCTAGGAATCCACTGAAACTTGCATACGTACTTAGCCCTGAAAAGGAATTGATTCACGAAGAAAAGCCATCATGGGGCCAAGAGTTTGATACAGTGTTTTATGACTCTCTCTGGGAGTCCCTGTATGATTACAGGGATGCTTCATTGGAGATGGCTTTTCAAATGGCTACCAAAAACATAGGAAGTATGTTTACTAGACTTCATTACTACCTTGAAAACCAAATGCTAGTGAATGTTGATTATGCAGACTTCTTTAATATGATTAGGGGTAATAACGTTGGGATTTTACGGTTACTATCCAAAGTTAACTTTGAATGGCATTGGGGGGTTTGGGATAAAGGCCTGATAAACATCTTAGTAGGAGAAAATGTGCCGTTAAGTGATGCTCATAAGATACTCTCTAATTTCCAGAAGTTCTTGAAGGAAAAGGATATAATATGGGGTATAAAAATGGAAGAAGGCTTAAATGACCACATTGAGATTCTCTCCCTTCTAGTCAAGAGGTGGTAATATGAAGGCTGTTTTTTTCGATATAGATGGAACCCTTCTGACAGAAAAACCCTTAATAATGCTCTTTCTTCCCCAAGTATATGATAAGCTATCAAAAAAGTTTGGGATTTCTAAAGGCGACGCTCGATTGAGATTTCTTAGAGAAATATCTGAAAGAAAAAATACTTATGAATGGCATGATTGGAACTTCTTTTTTGAGAGTTTTGGGATTGACTTTAAATATGAGAATTTAATAAAGACATATCCACACAAGATTCAAGTATTCCCCGACGTGATTCCCACTTTAGAGTGGCTGAGAGGGGAGGGATATAAATTAGGGGTAGTAACCAGCGGCCCAGAATATCAGAGATTAAAACTTCGAATAGCTAAGTTGGACAGGTACTTTGATGTGATTGTGACAAGGGAAGATGTAAAAACTGTGAAACCTGATCCCAAGATATTTTTATATGCATGTGAGAAGGTAGGGGTAGAACCAAAAGAAAGCATAATGATAGGAGATGACTTAAATCAGGATGTTTATGGCCCTAGAAATGTAGGTATGCTGCCCATTTGGATAAACCGGGAAGGAGCGGAGGATTACAACTTTGCTGACTTTGAGATTAGAAGCCTTCATCAACTTAGAAGCATCTTAGGGGGGCTTGGAGATGAAGGAGATATTTAATAGGGAAGGAGTTTTTGTAGAGTTTGAAGAAAAACGAGTGAGACTTGAAAATGGAGATGAAGTTATTCACAAGCAAGAACACCCTACAGAACTCTGGTGGGAGCTTAAAGAGACTATAAAGGGTAAAAGAGTTAGATTAATTGTATACGAGATTGAGGAATGAAAAATGATCGCACATTTAATCAATGCTGATATCTATGGTAGGGACATCTTAAAAGTTTATTTAGAGTACAGAGAGAAAAATTTCAATTTTTTGGAAGAGGCCAAGAACCTTTTCATAGAAAATCTTGATAATGTCCTTATTGTGGCATGCTTTCCAATACCTCCAATGCAGATAGCAGAATCTGATGGTCCACCAGGAGCTGTGGCCTTATATAGGGCTATTGAGAGACTTGGAGGGAGAGCAGAGATACTAACATGTGAAAAAATAAGTTCTGCCCTTAGAGGATTTAAAATCAATTTTGCAGAGAAACCTCGAGTTAATCAATATTCTTTGTTAATAAGTGTTGAAACACCAGGGAGAGCAAAAGATGGCAAGTACTATTCCATGAACGCGTTAGAAATTGAGATGCCGCCATTTGATGAGTTATTCTTCCAGGCTAGGAAACTTGGAGTCCCCACAATTGGTATCGGAGACGGGGGAAATGAGATAGGGATGGGGAATATTGCAGAGATCGTGAAGAAGTACATTAAATTTGGGGATAAAATAACTAGCATTGTAAAGGTTGATGAGTTAATACTCTCAGCAGTCTCTAATTGGGGGGCTTATGGCCTGATTGCTCAAGCTTCCCTTGAAGTGGGGGAAAATCTCCTGGGAGATTGGGATGAAGAAAAGGTTCTAAGGGCTTTAGTCTCTGAGGGGGTTATAGATGGTGTCGTTAAAAAACCTCAGCTTAGTGTTGATGGTATCCCACTTGAGGTTCACAAAAGGTTCCTAAACCTGCTTAATTCAATAATAGAAAGTAAAATTAGGTGAGTGGTATGAGGATTGAGGATTATATAACTGATGAAATTAGCCTAAAACTTATTAAAAAAGCAGAGGAGTTTGCTAGAAATTTTTTTGAACGAGAGGGAACGCACGGATTTTCACATGTAAAGAGGGTCTTCAACCTTTGTATGCATATTGGCAAGGCTGAGGGAGCGGATTTAGAAGTTTTAGCATTAGCGGCTTTTCTTCACGATGTTGCAAGGCCCTTGGAGGATGAAGGAATCGTTGAGGATCATGCTAAAGAGAGTGCAAAAATTGCCCGCAGGTTTTTGACTTCGCTCAAGTATCCCAAAGTAGACGAAGTGGTTCATGCAATAGAGGCTCACAGGTTCTCAAGGCCACCAGACCCAAGAACACTTGAAGCAAAGATTCTCAGCGACGCTGATAAGCTTGATGCAATAGGGGCTATTGGGGTTGCAAGGGTTTTCATGTACTCTGGAGAGCATGGGAGAGATATAGAGTTTTCAATTAAACATTTTGAAGAAAAAATTCTGAAACTTGGAGATTTGGTGTATACGCATACTGCTAAAAAGCTTGCCGAGGAAAGACACAAATTTGTAGAAGAGTTTGTTGGCAGACTGGTAAGGGAGATTGAGGGAGAGCTTTAGGAATATTCTCTCTTTATGGTTATCCATCCAACAATGAAGTTCTCTCTTGGAGGAATTGTTAGCTCATTTTGTTCTTTTCTGGATAGGATAAGGTTTTTAAATAACCTCCTCAAAAGAATGTTAGCTTATGTTCATTTTTTGCAAATAACTGGGAGGTGAGCTAATGAAAGCGCCAATCTGTGAGGTGTGTTTAAAAACAGAGGATATTTTGTGCCCGGCGGATGAAAAGAAGCTTCAAGATGGTGTGATTTCTGAGCTGGATGTTAAAATTTCGAGGATGCTTTACAAGCTCCTAGGCGATGCTGATGTAGAGTTCAAGAAGGCCGTCGAAGCCGGAGACCTGGTAGTCATAATGGTTGGGGAAGGAAATGTTCCACTTGTAATTGGTAAGGGCGGTAAAAACATCAAACTCCTTATGAGGGAGCTTGGCAAGAGAGTGAGAGTAATTGAAGGTTTGGAAATAAAAGGGACAGATGAAATCAAAAAACTTGCCACCGATCTCTTGTATCCAGCAAGTGTTTTTGGGGTTAACGTCGTATACGCACCAAGTGGGCAATATTATAAAGTCTTGGTAATTAGAAGGGATCAACAAAAGCTTCCTGCAAGACATGAGACTCTGGAGGACATTCTTTCCAAAATAGTTGGTTCGGATGTAAAGATATCTTTTATTTAATTCCATTTTGGAGGTTTAAATATGTATAGAACGCACTATTCGGGCCAAATAACTGAGGAGTTAAATAGTCAAAAGATAAGAGTTGCAGGATGGGTGCATGAAGTTAAGGATTTGGGTGGAATAAAGTTTCTGTGGATACGGGACAAAGAAGGAATAGTTCAAGTAACCGCCCCAAAGAAAAAAGTCTCTGAGGAAGTTTTCAAACTCATCCCGAGTCTTCACAATGAGGATGTGATATCCGTTGAAGGAATTGTCAACTTCACGCCTAAGGCCAGATTAGGATTTGAACTTATACCGGAGAAAATAATACTCCTCTCAAAAGCTGAAACACCACTCCCATTGGACCCCACAGGGAGGGTTAAAGCTGAACTGGATACAAGGCTTGATAACCGTTTTATGGATCTTAGAAGGCCTGAAATCATGGCGATATTTAAGATTCGTTCAAGTACTTTCAGGGCAGTTAGGCATTTCTTTCACAATGAGGGGTTTGTGGAAATCCATACACCTAAAATAATCGCTACAGCTACAGAAGGTGGAACTGAACTTTTCTCCATGAAGTATTTTGAAAAAGATGCATTTTTGGCTCAATCTCCCCAGCTTTACAAGCAAATTATGATGGCCTCGGGGTTGGACAGAGTATTTGAGATAGCACCCATCTTTAGGGCCGAGGAACACAACACAACTAGACATCTAAATGAGGCTTGGAGTATTGATGGAGAAATGGCTTTTATAGAAAATGAAGATGAAGTAATGAAGCTTCTTGAACATCTTATAACTTATGTGGTCAATTACGTCCGAGAGAGTAATGAAAAAGAACTTCAAATTCTTGGTTTCGAACTTGAAAAACCACGACTTCCCTTTAGACGTGTTACATATACTGAAGCTCTGGAGATTTTGGGAGATCTTGGAAAAGAGATCTCTTGGGGAGAGGATATAGATACTGAAGGAGAAAAGCTCCTTGGCCAGTATATCAAAGAAAATTATGATGAAGATCTTTACTTTATATATCAGTATCCAAGTAGCGCAAAACCTTTCTATATAATGAGGTATGACAACAAACCAGAAATCTCGAGATCATTTGATCTTGAATACAGAGGGATAGAAATAACATCTGGAGGTCAAAGGGAGCACCGTTATGAGAAACTTAAGGCACAAATAGCAGAGCAGGGGTTAAATGTGGAAAGTTTTGACTTCTACCTAAAAGCATTTCGGTACGGTATGCCACCACATGGAGGCTTTGGTCTAGGGGCTGAGAGACTCATCAAGCAGATGTTGAACTTGGGTAATATCCGAGAAGTTATATTATTCCCAAGAGACAGAAGAAGGTTAGAACCATAAGAGCTTTATATTCTTTTAACTTTTTATGAATTTAGGAAACAAGTTGGTGGAGGAGAAAAAGATGAAAAAATTGCCTTTGATTATGATGGGGTTGCTGATTTTTTCGCTTGTACCTTATGTGGAATCAGCTAGTGTTGGAAAAGCTAGCATTGATCAAGTAATGCTTAGCTTGGGAGAATCAGTGACTTTTGGAGATTATAAAATTCAATTTGCAGATATAGATCAGGCATGGACTCAAGCACTAATAAAGGTTTATGCTAAAGATGGAAGTCTTGTCACGAGTAAAGTGCTTCCCACTGGGTACTCTCTTTCGGTACCTGATAATGACAATCCACTTTTCTATGTAAGACTTGCATGGATCTTGCGTAGCAATCAGAAGATCCTAATATCACTAGAGTCAGAGTTGGAATTGGTGGAAGGAGATGTACAGATTAACAAAAATGATGCATATAACCTGCCCTACAAGTTTAACGATGTAGTAATTCCAGCTATAAAGGTGAAGGTCACAAACACATATGAAAATAAAGCAAACGTTCGAATAATATTACCATATGAAACTATAACAGCCACTATTTTTGAGGGAGACCATTATGCTGTTCCTTACAAGTTAACCTCTGATTTTCAGTACTCTCCTTACTTGTATCTCTATCTAAAAAATGCAACTACAAGCTATGCGGTTTTTGATGTTTATCTTCCGAAATATCCAACAACAGTTTTCCAATTGGGTGAAGGGGGAGCCGGTGGCACTACACCTAGTGCTCCAGGTGCGGAACCTACTGAACTTGTCTATAATGATATTCTATACTCTGGTGAAGTTCTAACGTTAAAGGTTAACGGTACTTCAGCGTATAAGATTAAGCTAAATTCTGTGGGGTACTATTCAAGCTTTTCAGTGTTTGATAAAAACGACGAACTAGTGAAGACGTTTAAAGTGAAGGAGGGAGGAAGTTATCAACTTTCTGAAGCTCCCATAAGGATAGAGATTCCTCCTAATACTATTGATTTAGAATATGAAAGGATTAGAGTAAAAGTTTATGGTCCTCAAGGAGCTGAGATTGAGCCTATTATAAGAGAGGCAAACATAAAAGTAGAACTAAGTACTAGTAAAAATACTCTTCTTCTAGGAGAAGATGAATTAGTGGCTTTTGTTAAGATAGGGAATCAAGGAAAAGGCAGGGCATTTGATGTAAGTGTAGCTGTGCCAGTTCCAAATAACTTTGAGCTTAAGGCAGGTATAGGAACGTGGACTTTGAACACGCTCGACGCATTTACTGAAATGCCTGTGCTTGTATACGTCCTAGAGCCTAAACAAATTGGGACTTACGTTCTTGGTGAAGTAACAGTGACCTACTACGATGAAGCGGGTGAGAAAGATAGTATCAAATCAAATAAAGTCGAGCAGATAGTGGTTTACAACATACCTAAACTCTCTGTAATAGGAGAGGCTTTTAACGGCACTTGGGGTACTTATGTCCATACACAAGAAAAAACAGTCAAACTAAAATTCACGATCTCTGCAGAGGGCAAAGACCCAGAGTATGAATTCATTAAAAATGCCACTCTCCAATTAAGCATTCCAGACAGCCTTGACGGTGAGACAAAACTTTATGTTGGAGACCTCAAGGCCGGGGAAACAAAAACTCTTGAAAGTGATTATGCAATACTAAAAGCAGACAATGCCATAATAAGTGCAAAACTCGTATATCAAGACCCCTTAGGAAACTGGCACGAAGAGAACTTTGAAAACCTTGCTGTAGTTAACTCACTTCCACCTGCAGTGGAAACCAAGGAAGTAAAAGTTTACCCAGAACCAGAAGAATTGCCATCCTACGTAAATACAACACTTGCTAACTTAGACAATGAAAGCAAGATTGAACTCGCCGAGGCTCTAAAGAACATAAGTGTTTCATACCTACCACCCGAAACTGGTATCAACTGGTGGCCAATCATTGCAATTCTCTTCATCTTAGTATCAGCAGTCTTAGGATACAATTATGTGGATCTAAAGGGAAAATATGATAAAGCTCTTAAAGAACTTGGAAGGAGGAAGAGGAGACCTGGAGGAATTCCAAAGAAAGAAGAAGCTCAAGTACAAAAAGTCGAAGAGACAGAAACTACTAAAACCAAAGAAGAACAACAACTTTGATCATTTTCTTAACTTTTATATACTCTCTTTTCTTTTGCTCTTCTTGGGATGAAAGATGTTCAAGTATAAACAGGTCATGATAGTTAGGAGTGATTTAAAACTTAGTAAGGGAAAACTGGCTGTCCAAGTAGCTCATGGTGCAGTGACAGCAGCATTTAGAGCATACAAAGAAAAACCTGAATGGTTTAAAGCATGGTTCAATGAAGGCCAGAAAAAGGTTGTAGTTAAAGTGGAGGGTGAACGTGAGTTATTTGAATTAAAAGCTGAGGCAGAGAAACTCGGGCTTCCTACTTCACTTATAAGAGATGCCGGGTTGACAGAAATTCCACCAGGCACAATAACATGCTTAGCCATAGGCCCGGGGCCAAATGAGATCGTGGATAAAATCACTGGAAATCTAAAGCTTGTGTGAGTGGGGGAAATGGATTATAAAGAATTTTTCGCAAATTTCAAATACTTAAGCTCATCTCCTGGAATAGATGGGAAAATCAAGTGTCAAGCAGAGGATTTTATTGTTAGAGAGGTTATTCCGAAGAGCATGTTTAAAGGGAACCAATGTTTGATATATCGTATGAAAAAACAGAACTGGGAAACAATGGCAGCAATAAAAGAGATTGCTAAGCGCATAGGAATTGATTACAAGAACATTGGATTTGCTGGGACTAAGGATAGACACGCTGTAACTTATCAGTATATAAGTATATGCTCTGAGAACTTGGAGAGTCTAAAAGAAAGTATTGCATCTTTAAATATTCGGGACATTTCTCTAAAATTTGTGGGTCATGGTAGGCCCCTAAAACTTGGCATGCTCATTGGAAATCATTTTCAAATCACCGTAAGGGACCTTAAGAATCCAGAAAGGGCCTTAGAAGAAACTAGAAAGATCTTAAAAGAGTTGAAACTTAAGGGCGGGTTTCCAAACTACTTTGGCTATCAGCGTTTTGGTGAAAGAAGGGTTATTAATCATGAGGTTGGGAAGCTTTTACTAAAGGGGGATTTTGAAGGGGCAGCTTTGAAGTTTTTGGGTGAGTATACCGGTGACATGATGGGGGATGAGGCCCGTAAAAACTTCTTAAAAACCGGAGATGTGGAAAAAGCTTTAGAGAAATTTCCTAATTTTCTGAGATATGAGAGGGCAATGCTCTACAAGTACAGAGAGACTAAAAGTTGGAAAAAGGCCTTTGCAGTTCTTCCGAGACCCATAGTTAGGATCTTTATACACTCTTATCAGTCTTATCTCTTTAATAAGGTTCTTTCTAGAAGAATTGAAGAGGGTTTGCCTTTTAACGAAGCCCTTCCAGGAGATATAGTCTGTCAAGTGAAAAAAGGCTTTCCGATCAGAAGCAAGACCTTCAAGGTGACAGAAGGCTCTTTGAGATTCGTTAATGAGAGGATTAAAAGAGGAGAAGCCATGGTTACTGGCCCAATTTTTGGTTTTGCCTCAAGGTTAGCTGATGGCCCAATGGGGAAAATAGAAAGAGGAATTCTAAATGAAGAAGGGATCAATCTGGATGAATTTAAAATGAAGCGGTTGTCGATTTTGGCAGAAGCTGGGGGTAGAAGAGAGCTTCTGATTAAACCGAAAGAGTTTAAGTATAAAGCGTTTGAAAAAGGTTTGGTATTTAGGTTTTTCCTTCCAAAAGGGGTTTATGCCACAAGCGTTATGAGGGAGATAATGAAAGACCATTAAGGTGAACGCGTATGATTAAAGCAATTTCAATAGACATTGATGGCACGATAACATATCCAAATAGAAGACTGCATGAGAAGGCAGTGGAAGGTATAAGATTAGCAGAGAGCCTTAGCATTCCTGTCATGCTTGTTACTGGAAACAGCGCGTGCTTTGCTTATGCTGCTAGTATTTTGATAGGCACTAGTGGACCATTCATTGCTGAGGATGGGGGAGTTATAGGGGATAGAAGCAATAATCGTGTCTTTATGGGTGATATGGGGGATTCAATGATTTTGTGGAGTGAGCTAAAAAAACGTTATCCCAATGCAGAGATGAGTGATACAATGAAATATGGGGAAAGACGAGCAGGCCTTGTAATAAAAAGAACAGTGCCTGTAGAGGCTGTTAAGGCCATAATTGAAGAATTAAATCTTGATTTGATTGCTGTGGATAGTGGGTATGCAATCCATGTAAAACAGCCACATGTTAACAAAGGTGAGGGAATAAAGAAGGCATGTCAGGAACTTGGAATATTCCCTAAACAAGTTGCTCATATTGGGGATGGAGAAAATGATCTTGATGCTTTTAAAGTGGTGGGATATAGAGTTGCAGTGGCCCAAGCCCCTGAAATTTTAAAGAGAGAAGCAGACTACGTTACAAGCAAACCCTATGGAGAAGGGGGAGC
>QMUF01000011.1 GCA_003663525.1 Thermococci archaeon
CTTATATTCTTTTTGGAAATCTTAAAATAAAAAAGAAAGATTAGTAGTCAATTTCTTCCTTTTCCTTGAGTTCTTTATACATCCGCCACGTGATTATGGGCCTTTTAGCTGCTAAGACATCATCTAGTCTTCTTACTGTGGTATTGTGAGGCGCACTTTTTACCAATTCAGGATTAGTATAAGCCTCCTCACTGATCTTTTTGAGAGCCTCCACATAGGCATCTAAGTCTTCCTTCGTGATTGCCTCAGTAGGTTCTATCATTAATGCTTCGTGAACTATCAACGGGAAGTATATCGTAGGAGCATGCAATCCAAAATCAAGCAGACGCTTTGCCACATCTAAAGTCTTCACACCAGTATCCCTTTTCATTGGTTCAGCAGAAAAAACTACTTCGTGCTTTCTAAGTTCTTTGTGTGGTAATTCATATCCTTTAGTTCCTTTTAATTTCTGGGCCAAGTAATTGGCATTAAGTACAGCGACCTCTCCAACTTCTCTGAGGCCGTCCCTTCCCATCATTTTAAGATATGTTAATGCTCTTACTAATACTGCAAAGTTTCCGTAGAATTCCTTTACTTTTCCTATGCTTTTTGGAAGGTCATAGTTCAAGTAGTACCTCTTTCCATCAAACTCAACGAGAGGTACTGGGAGATAATCGATTAAGTGTTTTTTTACACCCACAGGACCACTTCCAGGTCCTCCTCCACCGTGAGGTGTAGAGAATGTTTTATGCAGGTTTATGTGAACAACATCAAATCCCATGTCTCCAGGTCTGGCTTTACCAAGAATTCCATTTAGATTTGCACCGTCGTAATAAAGTAACCCACCAGCGTCGTGGACTATTTTCGCTATTTCGAGGATATCTTCCTCGAATATCCCGAGAGTATTGGGATTTGTTAACATTATCCCTGCTGTTTTTTCACTAACTGCATTTTCCAATGCCGCTATATCGACCATACCTTGTTCATTAGAAGGTATCTCTACGACCTTGAAACCGGCCATAGCAGCACTTGCTGGATTTGTCCCATGTGCAGAATCTGGAACTATTATCTCATTTCTTTGTGTTTCTCCACGGTCTAAATGATAGGCCCTTATTATCATCACTCCCGTAAATTCTCCATTTGCCCCAGCAGCAGGCTGTAAAGTGAAACGATCCATTCCAACGATTTCCTTTAACCATTGTTCAAGCTCCCACATTATCTGTAATGCCCCTTGAACTGTTCTCTCATCCTGGTAAGGATGAATGAATGCAACTTTTGGATGATTGGCCAGTTCTTCATTAATCTTGGGATTGTATTTCATAGTACAGGACCCTAATGGGTACATTCCATTGTCCACACCATAGTTCATTTGACTAAGTCTCGTGTAATGTCTAACTACCTCAGGTTCGCTCAATTCAGGCAATTCTAGGTTTTTTCTCCTTAGATGCTGGGGGATTTGAACGTCAATGTCTTCGATCGGACTTGGAAGTGTGAATCCCATTCTACCCGGCTTAGAGAGCTCAAAAACAAGGGGCTCTTCCCATTTCGCTTGTCTGAACATCTTTCCCACCTCACAACTCTGCTTCATTTATTATCTCTCTCATGTTTATCACAAGCGCGTCAATCCACTCTTTTCTTGTTGTTTCAGTTACTGCGAGTAAAGCACTTTCCTCTAACTCTGGGAAGTGTGGTTTCAAGTAGAATCCTCCATGAATATTTCTCTTCAGGAGCTCCTCATGAATCACGTCATAGGGGATCTCAAATTTGACAACTACGTCTTTGAAATTAATCCCATCAAAAGGAATTTCGGCCACTTCGCTTATACGCTTCTTGAAGTATTTAGTGTTCTTTAAAATGATCTCTCCTAACTTCTGTAGGCCTTTCGGCCCAAGTGTGGCCATGTGAATTGCCGCAGCAACTGCCACAAGAGCTTCATTTGAACAAATATTGGACGTTGCTTTTGCTCTTCTAATATGTTGCTCTCTGGTTTGTAACGTCATGACAAAGCCCCTTTTTCCATCTGCATCCTTTGTCATCCCTATTACCCTTCCGGGCATCTGCCTTAATATCTTTCTTTCATTTTTAACAGCAAAAATTCCTGCTCTGGGCCCACCAAAGTTCAATGCACTGCCCAAGAAAGAGGCTTCTCCAACTACCACATCTGCTCCAAGTTCACCTGGTGCTTCCATTATTCCAAGTATTGTTGGATCAACGCCCACTACGAACAACGCTCCACTTTCATGGGCTATTTCTCCGATTTCCTTTATCTGTTCTTCAATTAATCCAAAAAAGTTCGGAACCTCGATGTAAATCCCCGCTGCACCTGTGACCTTTTCCTTAAGGTCTTCAATGTCTACTTGACCCTTTTCATTCCACCTTACATATTCGATTTCAAGGCCGGGTCCTGCTGTGTAGGTATGAAGGATCTTCTTTCTATCAGGGTGTAAGTGTTCTGGCACTATGAATTTCTTTTTTCTTGTCACACGAGCACTCATTAAGGCAGCCTCAGCCATTGCTGTGCCCCAGTCATACATAGAGGCATTAACTATTTCTAACCCAACAAGCTCTCCAATTAGACTTTGATATTCGAATAGTGCTTGAAGCATTCCCTGGCTTATTTCTGCCTGATAAGGAGTATATGAGGTTATAAACTCGCTTCTTTCGATGAGATACTTCACATGAGCTGGCACATAGTGAAAATATGCTCCAGCACCTAAGAAAGTTGGCATTTCTAAAACACTCTTATTTTTGTTGAGTATTTCATTCATTTCAAGAAAAACTTCATATTCACTTTTGCCTTCTGGAAGGTTGAATTCCTTTACGAAGCTCTCTGGAACATCTGAAAAGAGATCAGCAATGCTTTTGAAGCCAATCTCACAGAGCATTTCTTCCTTGTGGCCTGAGTTTGGGATATAGTGTCTTCCCATTTTTACCACCTTTTTGAAGTCATCATCTAAACATTTTGTCCAACTAAAATATATGCTTTTTGGAGAGCAAAACTTAAAGGGAAATAATGTGTGGTTAGTGTGGAGAATCAAAAATATGGGGGAGGAACACTTCATGATAATTGGCTTTGACTTTGATGGTACATTGATAGATAGCTACTCTGTTATAGAGGAAGCTTTTAGACGAGCCCTAAAAAAACACTTTCCATGGCTTCCATTTAGCTCTTTATGGGCTAAACTCCTTACTAAAGCAGAGTTACACTTTGAAAAGCCTAGGTTTGGAAAGCATTCTGGTAAAACAAGACAACCAAGATTCTTTAAAACAAAATTTGCCCGCACGTGGTTCGAAGAGAGAGCAAAGCTATCAAAACCCATTGACGATTCAAAAAACCTTCTGAAAAAGCTTAGAGAAGAAGGACATACAATAATTTCTTTTTCTGCTGAAGACTTTTTGACCGGGATGAAAGAATATCGTTTAAAAGTTGCAGGATTTTATGAGTTATTTGATGATATAATAATCTTTGGTGGGAATATGAGCCTCTGTGAAACTTTTCAGATTCTCAGAGAGAAATATGGAGATGAGGTATTCATATGGGTCGATGACAAGCCCTGGAGATTTGTAGGAAGGGGAGATGAGAATACTGAATATGTATGGTATTATTTCCCTATAACAGCAAAGTACGCCACTCAAGAAGTTTTGAATCAAATTCCACATCTTCATGTTATCAGCGATCTTTGGAGTATTTTCGATGTAATAGAGCGGGTTAAACAAGAAAGGGGTCTTTAATTATGTTTAAATATTATTGCCACTAACTTACTCTCATGAAATTTGAACTTCTCCCTCAGAAGGCCATCAAAATTGGGAATGAGTTAATAATAGCAGACCTTCATCTAGGATACGAAGAGAGTCTGGCTCGGGAAGGAATTTATCTACCAAAAGCATTCGATCAGATGGTAACCTCACTAAAGAGTCTGATAGAAAAAAATCATCCCAAACGACTTATTATAAATGGTGATTTAAAGCACTCTTTTGTCCCATTCAAACGAGAAAAAATTGAGCTAGAAACATTCTTTAATAAGATCTCCCCGCTGGTTGAGGAGATAATAGTCATAAGAGGCAACCATGATGTTGGTATATTCTGGATAAAAAGCTTAGGAGTTGAGATTTTAGATGAACTTGAAATTGGAAATTGGAAAATTGTTCATGGTCATAAACTTGTAGAAGGGGATAGATTCATTATAGGGCATGAACACCCTGCCATAAGACTACGAGATGAAGTAGGAGCTCTGATAAAGGTGCCAATATTTTTAAAAAGTGAAAATCTAATAGTCATGCCTGCCTTTTCCCCATGGGCCTATGGAAATGACATCCTCAGAGAGATTGTGTCTCCTTTCTTAAGAAGCTTGAATACAATAGCATTTGAGGTTTTTGTCCCATTAGAAACAGAAATGTTAAGTTTTGGAAAATTGACGGAATTAATCAGGGCCATCCAAAGAATATAATGTGTCTATTTCCACAGGATAAGATTCTAAAAATCACAAAAGTTTAAAATTACATGGACTTAATTCTTTCTGGTGATGAGATGGACATCTTCAGTACGATAATTTTCTTTGCTTACGCTCCTGCTTTAGCAATATTATGGTATTTCTATCATGAGGATAAATATGAACCTGAGCCCAAGCGATTTGTGATTGGCACCTTTATTTTAGGTGCAACACTCTCAATCGGTATAGCTATGATCGTAGAAGCTTTTTTAGTACGAGGGAGCTTTGGATATGCTCTTTTACCAGCGACAGCATTTTATATGTCATTAATAGCTGGATTTGTTGAAGAACCTGCAAAAGCATTGGCCATTAGGTTTCCATTCAAGGCTGGCCAAATGGATGGGATCATGGATGGGGTGGTTTATGGAGTAGCAGCAGGATTAGGATTTGCAGCTACCGAGAATTTCCTATATGGGATTGGCTTTGGAGTTGGCACCACTATAGTTAGAGCTTTTTTAACTCCATTCGCCCATGCAACATGGAGTGCAATAGTTGGGGGGGGATACGGTCTAAAAGCTGAAGGAAAAATTCAGAGTGTTTCTGCATATCTTATTTTAGGAATACTACTTCACTTCCTTTGGGATTACTTCACATTCCTAAGTCTCGCGATACCTGCATACTACATCTTCACAATATTATTGATCTTTATCAACATAGCCATAATCAGATACTTTATAGTGGTTGGTCAACGGGAGGATTTAGAGAAAATGTGGTGGTATTGGTTTGATAGGGGGTAATAACATGGAGGAAAAAATAGAACAGGTTCTTTTTGAGGTGAGACCCTACATTGAGTATTACGAAGAACTAAAGAAAAAGGTCGAAGAAATTGCTTCAATAACTGGCGAGGAGGATCTCTTTATCAAACTCTTAGAAGAAGAAATTAAAAAATCAGAAGAGCCCTTTAAGACGGATTTAAGAATATTTCTCCAGAAATTTACATCTTTCCTTTAAAAGAACTCACCATCTAACCCGAAATTTCTTTCTATCTATTTGAAAATTTCTTGAGCAACCACCTACTCTGTGAAAAATTTTTGGAAATTTTGCATAATAATGAGCAACCATGGTTGATGAATTTACATTCAAGTAATTTTTTCATGGGCTTTGTGCATTATACATGGTTCATGATAGAAGTGCAACATAACTGAGCCTTTTGTGGTTTTATTGCTTTGTACTTCTCTTTAATGGCTTTAAACAGACTGAAAAACTTTATATGTGCAAAAAAGACAGAATGCCTTGCTTTTGTATCTTTAGTATAGATAATAAACCACATGTACAAAAATGTACAGGGGGTTGAAAAATGGAGAGATATGCTGGACAGAGTGTTACAAAAGGAGAGGAAGGTTATAGAGAAGTAACACCTGCTGCAGTAGTTTTGGGTGTTCTTTGGGGTGCTTTCATGGCTGCAAGTTTTACTTACGCCGGGATGATAATGGGCTTCACATCTGGAGGTTCTGCCATTGCAGCAATTGTTGGTTGGGGGATTCTCAGAGGTATCCTAAAGAAAGGCACGGTAGTAGAAAACAACATTGTCCAAACTGTCGCTTCAGCTGTTAACATTTCAGTGTCCGGTGTTATCTTTACAATTCCTGCACTCTACATAATGGGACTTCACCAAGAGATAAATACAATGTACTTCTTCCTAGCGACAGCAGCCGGTGCAATTTTAGGTATAACCTTCATAATTCCCCTTAGAAAGCAGATGATTGAAATAGATAGACTTAGATTCCCCACTGGAACTGCAGTTGCTACTATCCTTAAGACTCCGGGAAGTGGTATAGAGAAGGCAAGACTTCTTTTCTTTGGAATGATAATCAGTGCTGTGATTTATCTTATTCAGCAGTTCCCAATCTTTGGATTGCCACATGTAATTCCTGAAGTCGTGGATTTAGGAGCAATGCTTCACCTTCCAACTTGGATCAACCTCACAGTGGCTGTCTCACTCATGGTATTTGGTATGGGTTTAATCACCGGAAGAAATGGTTTAATAGTTCTCGCTGGAGGGGTACTTTCCTATTACATTATAACTCCAGTGGTTAAGGCCCTTGGATGGATCCCAGCTGATGTTCAAGAAAGTGCAATAAGCGGTTATGTTTATGGTACAATGACAAGGCCTTTGGGTATAGGCATGCTTCTTGGAGGCTCAATAGCGGGATTGATACTTTCACTCCCAGTTATTGCAGTTGCCATGAAAAGCCTTGCACAGGCAAGCAAAGTAAAAGACAAAAATGGAAACAATGAAGAGCTTCCAATTTACTATTTGATTGGTGGGGCAATTTTAGCATTTGTTTTGCTCTTAGTAACCGCGTACAAGCTCGGGGATCTTGGACTTGGTAGGAGCCTCCTCACAGCTCTCATAGGAGTTGCATGGATTTTTATAGCCTCACTCCTCGTAGCAATGTCCACTGGAATGACTGACTGGAGTCCAGTATCTGGTCTCTCCTTGGTCTCTGTGATGATACTCCTCTACCTAACCCACAAGAACATCCCACTAACAATATTAATGGGAGCAACAGTTGGTGTAGCCATTTCAGGGGCTGCAGACATGATGCAAGATCTTAAAACTGGACACATGGTAGGTGCTATTCCTTCAAGACAACAAAAAGTTGAGCTCTTAACCGCTTGGCTTGGGCCCATAATTGCCTTGACGGTTGTAGGACTTATCTGGAATGCTTATGGAATCGGAAACGACAAAGTTCCAGCTCCTCAAGCAATGGCCCTCAAGTCAATGGTAGAGGCAGTCCTTGGTGGAAGTGTACCAATAGACAAGTTCATAGCAGGAGGCCTTCTTGGATTCTTGCTTTCTCTTAGCGGAGTTCCAGGACTTGGTGTCCTCGTAGGCCTTTCAATGTATCTTCCAATGCTCTACATAATTCCCTATGGGCTTGGATGTATAGTTAATGAGATCACAAAGAGAAAGAAAGGCTACGAATTCATTGTCGAGAAGGTCCTCCCATTTGCCGCTGGACTAATGGTCGGAGAAGCCGCAATGACATTGCTCTTTGCAGTACTTACTGTAGCTGGAGTACTCCATCCATGAGGTGATGAAAATGAAAAAGCTCATTGGAAATATCATGCTTACAACCGCTTTGATTGGGGGAGCCATAGCTTCAGCTAGAAACCCTCCACTTTGGATAGCGGTTGGTGGCGCTCTTGGTGTTATGGCTCTTGGAATACTCTTCAGAAGACAGGGAGAAAGAGAAGAATTACACAAAACAGCAGCCCATGGGAAAGGCGGAAAAGAAGAGCTCAAGAAAAGCCTAGAAGAGGCCCTTACAGAAATCGAAAAGGTGATGGAAGAAAAAGAGAGAGACATTGAAAAGGCTAGAGAAAAACTAGGAAAAGTACTTGAAGCATTGGAGAATTTTACAGAAAAGGCCCAACCCCTTAGAATCGAAGGAATTAGAGTGTATGGAGAAGTAATGACAAGCTTCAGCAAAGCAGAAAGGCATTTAAATAGAGCTTGGAGTGCATATGCGGATGGATATATAAGGGAAGGGAATGCTTACCTCGAATCTGGATACGCCCAACTAAGGGAAACTTCTGAACTCCTATAATTCAAGAATTGATTTTTCCTTTTTTCTTCTTGTTTATAACAATAGATAAATAGTAAAAAGACTAAGCTACTCTTGGTGAACAATGTGAGGAGATTTATTAGTTTGATATTAATTCTCATTATAGCTGTTAGTGTTTCTGCATGTGTTTCAAAAGAAAGTTCTATGCCCTCTACAAGCTCATCATCTGCATCAACCTCACTAATCACAGGTGAAAGTACCAGCACCCCCAGTACCTCATCAGAAACGACTACAACTCAAACAATAAACATAAACAAAGCAGATATAATTGAAGCTATTGAAAAAGTTGAAAAATACGAATTTGCTGCTCAATACTCCACAATTCCAGAAAGTGATATTCAGATAACCTCCAAAGGGGGTTTTGATTATAGCAAAGAAGAGGTTTTCTGGGAGATAATTAGTAAAAGTGGAGATTTTGTAACGTATTCTAATGAAACTGTATGGGATGACTCCATTTACTACTCCGCTCTTGTTAAGCAGAATAACAAGATAGTTCAAAAGGGGGAAGTAACTTTAACAATAGATGAATACTTTGAAAAAGTCCTCAAAGGCCGTACAGAGACTGCAACTCCTGAGGAATTTAAGCAACAACTTTTCGAGGGCCCAGACCCTACACGGAATCCCATTTATTACATCAGAGATATTCTTAGCAATGCAGACTCATTTACAGCAAGTCAAGAAGGAGACAATTACGTGCTAACCTTCACCTTTACAAAAGAGGAGCAAATAACCCTTAATTCTGTACAGAAAGTTGTAAAAATCCAAGGGACTGGAAAGTTATGGATTCGGAAGGATAATTTACCAATAAAAGGGGAAATAGAAATCACAAAAACAACAAGCTATGCGGGATTAGAAGAGAGTGCCACAACTTTAAATGCCGAAATAACATTTGAAATAATGTATGAATACCAACCCCCAGAGTGGGTAACTAAAATTACTAAATGATTTTCAAATTTTCTAATTTTTCAACCGAAAACTATAAGTATTAGTTGTCATAATTTACTTTGGTGAGAAACTTGGAGAGGACTTTTGCTCTAAGTTTAATTCTCATAATTATGGCTAGTTTTTCTGCGTGTATTCAGAAGGAACCAACTCCCCAAAATCTTGCCAATGAGATTGAGGATGTTGATAAGTACATGTATTCACTGGAATACCACCTAAAATCCCCTTATGGGAATAGTAGTATGTATTATAAGGGTGGTTTTAATTATGACAGGGCTGAAGCATTCTGGGAAGGAAAAATAATATATAGTAATGGGGATGTGATTTACATCAATGAAACAATTATTGAAGATTTTCTGTACTTCTCCTACGTAACAGAGAGGAATAACAAAATTATTAATAGTGACACGGCGAACATGACAATTCAGGAATATTTCGAGAAACTCAAGGATCATCTTCAGCCAAATATCAAAACGGTGGAGGATCTAAGGTATGAAATTCTCAAAGGAGCAGATTTGAGGAGTAACCCGCTCTATTATATCCGAGAAGCCCTCAACAATGTTACAAACTTTGAAACTACAAAGGGAGATGGAATTTATCTGGTCGCGTTTAATTTCACTAGAATATATGAGATGCCAATACCTGAAAATATCAGTGCAGCTGAGGTGGCCTACTATGAGAGTATAAAATATACCACTATAACAAAAGGCTTTATGAGACTTTGGGTCAAGGGCAATCTTCCTATAAAAGGGGAAATTAAGGGAATAGAAATATTTAAACTACTTGCAGAAAATATCACCTCGACAAGGGAATTTAATGCCAAATTTGAAGTTACATCGGATTATAAAAGACCAGAATGGCTCAAAAAGGTGCTTCAATAAAGAGAAAGAATTTCTTTTGAGCTTTGCTTAATTTAATTTTGAATTGTTGAGTTCATTGGAACAGAAGATATCCTTCATGCTTTAAAGGAGGGTGTAGGGTGAAATTCTACTTTCAAGAACCAAGAGTGACTTCTTCCGGGCCGTGGAGAGTTGACCTCTTGGCATGGATCGAGATCGTTTCTTGCCAAAAATAGTAGTTATAACTTAAAAGTTAAAAGGTAGAAGTTATTCAACCTTTTTCATCTGCTTTTCAACGGAACTCCATACCTCTGGATATTTCTCCTTTATTGCTTTTTCTAAAAGCTTACTTGCTTCATTTGAAATACTAAATTCTGGGATAGTTTTTCTTAGATATCTAAGGACTGCAGCTGCTTCTGGTGACCATAATGTTATTCTTGGATTCTTTAGGGCCTCATGGATACTTAACATTAATACCTCTTCATTAAGTTCTCCTTTTGACTTTTCTTTTGGTTTTTCTTCAATTGGGAGTGGCTCCGAAATAAGGGCTTCTAAACCTCTTCCAAGGGCTTTTTTCTTCATTTTCCATCGACCTCCTCGGCCAGCTTCATATATGCTTTAGCACCCCTACTATCAGGAGCATAAAGGAATATTGGTCTTCCATAGGAGGGAGCCTCTGCAAGCCTGACGTTTCTCGGTATCATTGTCTTGAAGACCTTTTCTCCAAATGTTCTCTTTACTTCCTCTCTAACTTCCTTGGAAAGATTGGTTCTTTTATCGAACATTGTAATTAAAAAACCTTTAATTTCAAGTGGAATGCCAAGTCTATCCCTCACCAACCTTATTGCTTTTAAAAGCAGAGCAATCCCTTCAAGAGCATAGTATTCTGCTTGTATTGGGATAATCACTTCATTACTTGCTACTAATGAGTTCATAGTAAGCACTCCAAGAGAAGGAGGCGTGTCAATAATAATGTAATCGTAATCCCTCTTAAGCTTTGCAAGCTTATTTCTAAGTATGTATTCTCTTCCTATTTGACTACTCAGCTCGATTTCAGCACCACTTAATGCTATGTTACTCGGAATCAGATGAAGACCATCTATGGAGGTCTTTACGATCACTTCTTCTATCTCTGCTTCATCTATTATCACATTGTAAATGGTTGGTGTTGCTCCTCTGAGGCCAAGGCCAATTGTAGTGGCTCCTTGCGGATCCATGTCCACAAGAAGGACGTTTTTCCCTTTTAGCGCCAATGCTGTTGATAAGTTTATTGCGGTAGTGCTCTTTCCTACTCCACCTTTTTGGTTTGCAATACTTATTACGGACATGGTAGCCCTAAGGTAGTTAGAAGTTATAAATCTTGAGAATTATAAGTTCTAAGTTATAAGTTGTACCCCAAACAGCCAAAAGAATAATAGCTTATTTCTTGAAATCCTTGCTCTTCAGGACTAGTAAGGGGCCAGATTCTTTGTATTCTCAATGATAACCTTGCAGTTTGTTAGAGGGAGTGATATAAAAGGAAAAGTTAAAAATATTTATGAGCTACTCCTCGGCATGAACTGATATTCTTTTTTATCCTCCTAGAAGACCCCATCCGTTAGGGTGGGGTAGTTCACTCTTTTGATATTAAAACGTAAATTGGCCGGTGATCTGAGACTTCCACATCTAAGAGCCATCCATAATCTTTAACCTTTAAAGCACTTCCCCTCTTTATGATGATGTAGTCAATGTTTTCTATATCCACATTGCCCCAATTGAAAGTGTATGGAGGTCTTTCTGGGAATGCATCATAATACTCCGTAAGAAGTAGTTCTATCGCTTTTTCATGCAGTTCCGCATTTGTATCACCTAGGATTATTTCAGCCGCTGGATCTTTTAGTGCCATTTCTAAAAGTTCTTCTGCCTGTAAGGTTCTTTCTTCTGGATAAAGGCCCATGTGAACGTTTATGAGAACTAATCCATTACTCAACACCTTGATTTTTTGAGCTGGTCTTGCCTGCCCAACGCTTTTAAGGTTCCTTTCTTCTATGGACTCTAGTGGCCACCTAGAAAATGTTGTGACTCCATAAGTACCTTCAACAGCAGGGCTATATTCATAATAATACCCAAAATATGCTGACAAAAGAACAGGAATATCTTGGTAACCATTTCCTATCATGCCGCCAACTACTTCCTGACTTGCCATAACATCTGGACTGTAGGTTTTTAGAAGTTTTACCAGCTCGTTTCCATTGAAGGCCCCTTTATATGGGGCAAAGCCCTGGTGAATGTTATAAGTCCACACTATGATTTCATCTTTGGTTTCTACGTCTACTGGACGAACGTGAAAAGCGGAAACTACAACGAGAGAAGCAATTATCATGCCAGCTATTGGAACTCCTATCTCTCTCATGTTGGGCCGCTCAATAACCAAAGGCCTAGAAGATAGAGTATAGACTAGTGTACTGGAGAGTATTAAAACTTCTAGATGATCTTCCATAAAGGGGATTCCTATGTCTCTCCCCACATAAGCTCCAATGGCAAGTACTGAGACAGTTACGAAATATAGGGCACCAATAACTCCAAAACGGCCTTTTTTCACACTTTCGAGCAATGCAAGAGCTGAAGTGAGTGCAATGGGAATTCCTACAATGCCAAATGGTGGAACAAAGAGAGCAAACACACCAGCAATCAATAATAGAGAGGTAAATTTATTGCCTGCTAGATATGGTGAAATAAGAATGGCCAGGGCCACTACAAATGAGTATCCCACAAAATGAAGCAAATAGCATGTTTCAAATCCTGAATAGCGCATTATTGCGTTTGGGTAGATAAAACCCAAGTTGAGCAAGGCAGCAAAAGCATAAAGACCAAATCCAGGGCTTTTTAATTGGCCTTTCCCTTTCCATAACACATATGAAGCCCCTAAAATACAAATCACAAGCAAAATCCTTGTATAAATAAAATCAATTGGTTCTCCTCCAACTGCAAGCACCCTGAGCGTTAAGTCCATCACAAGCCCGAGAATAATGTACTTTACTTTAACCTCTTTTACGAGAGATAGAGCTACTGGCAATGCAAAGGCTGCTATTAAGTGAGTATACTCCGTGGCATCAGTTATTAAAGAAGCTATTGCATAAGCAGTTATTATAATTGCGCCTGTCTTTCGCTGCATCTTACCAACAAAGAAGGAAGCAATCAAAAATAAGATTATTCCAAGAGCTGATGGAAACATGACTCCATAGAAAAAAGTTTTTTCAACGCTTGCATATGCCCCTGAAACAAAAATTCTCATAGAAGAGGCCAGTAAAACACCGCCTCCAATTCCTAAGATCATGTTATCTTGTTCCGATAATTTCATAACAATTCACCAGAATAGCAAATACATGTTAAAGGATTTAAATCTTTTTGACTTTAGTGCTTCGGTCTACTGCATTTCTTATTCCTCACTTCCAGTGAAAGCAATCTTTAAGTATTTCACTCATATAAAATAATCTGGTGAGAAAAATGAAAGTTAAGGTAGGAATTAACGGTTACGGGACTATAGGAAAAAGAGTGGCTTATGCAGTCTCGAAACAGGTTGATATGGAATTAGTAGGTGTTGCAAAAACAAAACCGGATTTTGAGGCTTACCGAGCTAAAGAGCTTGGGATACCCGTTTATGCTGCATCACCTGATTTTGTTCCAAGATTTGAGAAAGTTGGGTTCGAGATTGTTGGAACCCTTGAAGACCTCCTTGGGAAAGTGGATGTAATTGTGGATGCCACTCCCGGTGGAATGGGTGAGAAGAACAAAGCTCTCTATGAAAAAGCGGGGGTTAAGGCAATATTTCAGGGCGGAGAGAAGGCAAGTGTCGCCGAGGTTTCCTTTGTCGCACAAGCGAACTATGAAAAGGCCTTGGGCAAAGACTACGTTAGGGTTGTTTCCTGCAACACCACGGGGCTAACGAGAACTCTGAATGCAATAAAGGACTACATTGACTACGTATATGCTGTGATGATTAGAAGGGCCGCAGATCCCAACGACATCAAGAGAGGTCCCGTTAATGCCATAAAGCCCAGTGTTGAAGTTCCTTCCCATCATGGACCAGATGTGCAGACCGTAATTCCAATAAACATTGAAACAATGGCGTTTATCGTACCAACAACCCTCATGCATGTCCACAGTGTAATGGTGAAGCTCAAAAAGCCCCTTACAAGGGAAGATGTTATTGAGATTTTTGAAAACACCACGAGAGTTCTGCTCTTTGAGAAAGAAAAGGGCTTCGATAGCACGGCCCAGTTGATAGAGTTCGCCCGTGACTTGCACAGGGAGTGGAATAACCTTTATGAGATAGGAGTGTGGAAGGAAAGCATCAATGTAAAAGGCAACCACTTATTCTACATTCAAGCAGTTCACCAAGAAAGTGACGTTGTGCCAGAGAACATAGACGCTATAAGAGTCATGTTCGAGCTGGCCGACAAGTGGGACAGCATAAAGAAGACGAATAAGAGCTTGGGGATTTTGAAGTGATCTAATTCCCGGGGCAGTCACTCCCTTTTCTTTCCCTTGTTCTTAGGTGGGAGAAGCCGGGAGAAAGAAACAAAGCCCATTTTTACTCCCACACTGCTTTGACGTCCAGCTTTTCGAAATCTTCCAAATCCCACAGGGGCCACCCCTCTCCCCTCAGTGTTTCTTTGTTTTTAACCTCTTTAGCCACCAGGCCGTAGAAATGTTCCCACCCTTCCAGCCCCCACTAACTCACTCTTCCTTTCTAAGCTCTTCAAAATTCCCCTCGCTTCCCTTTCACTCAAGTCTTTCCACT
The DNA here is from genome assembly GCA_003663525.1 of Thermococci archaeon. Classification (GTDB taxonomy): domain Archaea; phylum Methanobacteriota_B; class Thermococci; order Thermococcales; family Thermococcaceae; genus Thermococcus_A. Next base: position 14,606 of record QMUF01000011.1, read on the forward strand.
TAACTTCAACGAGTAAAGCTTTCTTCTCACGCTCGTTCAAAGCGAGCAAATCAACCTCCTCGTTCCTGTGCCACCATCATCCAATTTTCGTGAACTTAAAAGGCAACTCCTCTGCCCTGTTGAGCTCAATGAGGAACTGCTGGCCCATGTCTTCAAAGGCCCTATCCACATATGTGTTGAAAGCGGCCCAGTCCATTTTAAACGTCCCAATCTCTATCTTTCCTCTGTTTGGCTTCACGAATCGAAACCAGAAGGTAAAGAAGTTGTCGTTTAGGTAGTAGCGGGCCTTCTTACTTCTTTCAGACTCCGTAATGGGAACTTCACGCCTCACGAGTTCAAGAGAAGTAAGGGTTTTTACGTATTTGGGCATGTCCTTGGTCTCAATTCCCGCAAACTGGGCAATCTCACTTATCCGGTGCTTTCCAAGGGCTATCGCCTCAAGGATGAGATAATAGCGGTGAACGTCTCCAAGCTCTTCCCTCAGTATGAATTCTGGCTCCTCGTAGAGTATTGACGTCGGCGAGAACGCGAGCTTCAGCAGCTCCCCCTCAAAGTCCCTCCCTTTAAAAAGCCTGAAGTACATCGGAACGCCACCAGTGACTGAGTATATTCGAACTACAGTCTCTATGGGAGCATCTTTGAAGTATTTCCTCACGTGGAAAAAGTTAAGGGGCTTAAGCTTGAGCTTCTTCACCAAGATAATCTTAGTAAGGATAATTATTTAAGCCTTTCAGAAGCACTTAGAAAAACACCTATACCCTGCCTATAACTATTTAAGAGTTTCAGAATCAGAGACCGAGCTTCTTCTTTACCTCTTCCACTTTTAACCCCTTAACGAGCAAGTCCTTCTCCCTACCTGTCTTCCCACGGATTATCAAGACTTCAGCACCGAATAGCTTCGAGAAAAACTTTACAATTTCTTTGTTCGCTTTTCCTTCAACAGGAGGAGCTTTTACTTTAACCTTCAATCTCTTGCGCCAATCATCTATCCCATCTATCTCAGTTCTTTTTGCCTTTGGTTGCACATAGATTTGGAGTATTACCCCTTCTTTGCTCTCTTTTACCATCCAACCACCATAAGGTATTTTAGGTATGATGTCTATTTAAACGTGAGGGAGTCTAATGAGAACCCTAGTGGTTTTTGTTATACTTCTTTTTGTGCCCTTAGCAAGTGCAGCTCAGCTAGCATTTGTTGGAGACGAGAGCCTAAGGGAACTTCCTGGCTCTGGAACTTCGGCTGATCCATACCTTCTCAGAGATCTCGTCATAAATGCCACCAATAACACCGGTATCTTAATCAAAAACACCAGTGCATTCATTTTAATAAAAAACGTAAGCATAGTGGGAGAGAACAAGCGCCCGGGAATAATTCTTGAGAATGTAAAAAACGTCAGGATTGAGAATGTACGAATAATCAGATGCAGTTATGGTATTAAAATCGTTAGTTCCAAAAACATTACGATAGTTAACAGCATCTTTAAAGGGAACTTATACTGCTACTGGAAAAGTGAGTTTGCAGGAGATGCTGACTGCAGAGGGGGAGCGATTTTTGCTGATTATTCAAAAAACCTTTATATCATAAATAATTCTTTTGTTCCGTACTCGTCTCTTTTCTCAAATATATATGGAGTTTATCTAGTCAGTGTTAGAAACTCAAAAATTTACAATAATTGGTTTGTAGGTTCTATAAAGTGTTACCCTTCTGCTGCATTTGGTGGATACTGCAAAGGAGCTGCTATATATCTAACCCGTTCAAACGAGAATGAAATTGTAGGAAATCTTATCTATCTCCCCATGAGTGGAGGGATGGAATATGCCTCAGAAGTCTACGGAATATACCTTTCTGGAGTTAACAACAGCATTTATTTGAATGATTTCTATGGGGAAGAAGTGTCATATCAAATAGACATGGGCATAGGGTTTTACTACGTCTTCCCAAGAAGTAAGGGCAAAAACACATTCCACTCTCCAAAAGTTGTCTATGAGTTTGCAAATGAAACTTTTGAAGGATTTTTAGGCAATTATTGGGATTCCTATAAAGAAGTTGATACTGAGGGTGATGGGATCATTGATACTCCCTTTATTGTAGATCACTACCCTCTAGCCCTCCCTTCAGAAAACTATAAGATCATAAGACCAGCAGAGAAAATCAAAACAATCACAAATTCTTCAACACTCATCTCAAATACTTCAGCAACTCCTTCATCGATCTTATCAACGAGTTCGACGAGTTCTCCTACATTCTCTCAAGAAGAAGAGAATCTCAAATACATGGGGACCCTTTTAGTTTTGGCAACAATTCTAATCATTCTCTGGAGAAGAAAGTGAGTACTTCCAAACTATGTCTGGTGGAAATTCTCCTTTCTTAAACTTTTTCATAATTTCCATTGCCTTTGAATATGCAAAATCAAATGTTTCTTTATTGATAAGGCCATAATTGAAGGCCATTTCCAGCTCTTCTTCATCTAAGAGAAAAGTCTCTCCATTTGGAAAGATAAAGATGTCTAAGAAGAGGTCGAACATTTCTAACTTATTTCTCTCTCTTTTAGCGTAAGCCAAAATGTCAATATAGAGACCCTTAAAGTTGCCTTCTTTGTCATAGACTTTTAGTATATCATACTTCTCTCCAATAAAGGCAAAATAGATCATTGTGTAACCATTATCAATAACTTTGACTCCGTTAACGAAAAGTGGAGTAAGCATCCCCTCAAATTTTGACTTTGCTACAATTATATCACCTAGATCTGCTATGAGCTCATCTTCTCTCTCAAGAATTCGATCTGGAACACGCTTGTAAATGAGGTGAATTTTCCTGACCATTGATAATTCACTGCATTTTGAGATATATTAATTCTCCGGTACAAGACAATACAATGAAGAAAAGAGGAAATCATCCAAAAATAAGCTTCCTTAACTTCTCTGGAAGCTCCTCTATTTTCACCCTTATCTGTTTCCTCGTGTCCCTGTCCCTTATTGTCACAGTGTTGTCCTCTGGAGTCTGGTTATCTATGGTTACACAATAAGGTGTTCCAATTTCATCATATCTTGCATATCTCCTCCCAACGGTGTCTTTTTCATCATAAACTACTATAAATCCCTCTTTCTGTAGTGTTCGAAAGATCTCATAGGCTATGTTCGTAAGGGGTTCTTTTGCTACTAAGGGTAAAACTGCAACCTCAATTGGAGCCATATCCTTCTTTACCTTTAGATAGGCTCTACCGTCTTCATCTATAACTAGTGAATTCTCCAAAAGGAGATAGAAAGGCCTATCAATACCAAAGCTTGGTTCCAGTACATGGGGTACTAACTTTTCACCATGTACTTTTTCTTCCACTTCTTTGATTATGAAATCTTCTTTTTCAAGCTCATAGTCATCTAGAAATACTTTTCCAATTTTTTCAAGGCCTTCAAATATCTTCTTAAGCTCTTCTTGACTCATCTCTTGGAGTTTCTGGTTGATAATCTTTGCATCCCCTTTAAGTTTGGGGCCAACTCTTCTCATGTTAAGGGAAATTTTGAGCTTCTTAATTATCTTAGGTTCCTTGTAGTGCATCATAACAGTTAAATCAGCCCCGCTTTCTTTTATATGCCTACTCAAATCATAATCCCCTCTGTAGGCTATGCCTACGCACTCTATCCATCCAAATCTTTCACTGTGAATTTCCACATCCCATGTATCACTTGAGTAGTGGGCCCTTTCCTCCGGTAACTGCTGTCTGAATCGTATTTTATCCGCTGGAATACCGATATCAAGAAGGATTCTTTTAACCATGGCCATATAGTAAGCAAAAAATGTATTCATAACATATCCTTTTTTAACCGCCTCGTCAAGTGTGAGTTCAATCATTCCGAGGTTTTTAAGTTGGTTCTCTATTGGATAGAATCTTAAAACTTCATCTTTAACTTCTTCAAAATGTGGATGCTCCTTTTGTTTAGGATTAAAGAAAATCTCCACTTCCGCCTGAGAAAACTCTCTAAGTCTTAACATTCCCTGTCTAGGAGAAATCTCGTTTCTATAAGCCTTTCCTATCTGGAAGACCCCAAAAGGTAATTGATTTCTGGCGAAGTTGTTTAAGCGTTTAAAGTTTACAAATATACCCTGAGCAGTTTCGGGCCTAAGATAACCTTTTTTATCTTTATAAGGTCCGATATAAGTCTCAAACATCAGGTTGAAATACCATACATCAGTCAATTCTCCCCTACACTCAGGGCATTTTATATTATGTTCCCGTATTAATTGAGTGAGATGTTCAGCGCTTAGTCCTTCAGTGTCAATCCCAAGTACCTCTTCAACAATATGATCTGCTCTAAACCTTGACCCGCATTTTTTACACTCAGTCAAGGGATCTACAAACTTTTCCACATGACCAGAAGCTATAAAAACCTCCTCTGGTGTAATGTCGGGAGTTTCAATCTCAAAGAAACCTTCTCTTATAAAAGCTTCTCTAATCTTCTTTTCAATTTTTCTTTTTATTGTAGCTCCAAGAGGACCATAATCATAAAAGCCTCTCGCTCCTCCATAGATTTCAAAACTACTCCATGCAAAACCTCTCCTTCTCATTAAATCCTGAAGGGCCTCATACTTATCTACCATTATCACCACCTTAGTCCATGAAGGTGAATCATCTAAAAAAGTTTTGCCCCAATCTTTGAAAAAATGATAAAAGGGTTGAGCTTCCCCCAAGATAAAACCAGACTTGCCAGTTTAGATATTAGCTTAAATTGCTTTTATCTTCTCTTTTAGTCCCATAGAACCCTTCTTAAATAGTCTTTCATCCATTTCATCTAGTTTTCTACTAATTTTGGGTCGGAACTGCATCCTATCTAGGATGTCCTTGTCTACATCAATTCCCGGGACATACTCCTCAAGAACAAGCCCTTTCTCTTTTTACCCAATTCATTCAAATATTCACCGTCTTTTCTTGGGTCAAGAAATGTACCAAGTCCAAGCCTAGTTAATACACCAGGTAGACCCCTTGCAGCTTCCCTGAGAAACCAAGAGACTGTTCCAACCGACCAAGTGTACCTTTCGATTCTATTTTCTTGGATCATCTTTTGTGGTGTTGGAGACCAGCCAGGATAAGTAACCAAGATTCTGGACAAAAACTCTTGGGCAGGATCGTTGTATAGC
>QMUF01000012.1 GCA_003663525.1 Thermococci archaeon
AGAGGAGTTGTTGGTAGAATTATATATGATTTTTTACCATGTTTGGCATAATAAATTGACATAAAAGCTCCAAAAACGCTCTTACCCATACCGGTAGGAGCTATGATCGAAAAACTCTTCCCCCTCACAAGACGTTTTACCCATGTCTTCTGGGCACTCCAAAATGTGAATCCAGTGGCATTTTTGAAAAGTTCCTCTGCTTCAATAAGCTTCTTTTCAAGAGAATACAATTCCTCCCAGTGTTTTATCGTGTTTTTAACTCTTAGGCCCTCACGTATCCCAGTAATGAGATCAAAATAGATATCGGAGTGGATTTCATCCTCCAGACATATCTCACATGGATGCTTTTTGTATAATCGTTCATCACTTATTTTATCCCCACAATTTGGGCACATACCCTTATATATTGCCTTCATTTTATTCACCCTCTAGTGCTTTTCTAGAGTATACAAACTTTATAAGGCTTTTTTTAGAATGGGGTTTGATGGAGCATAATAACAGAGAAGCTTAAAGTGAGTGCGAATTCTCCTTTTTAGGCCTCGTCCTTTGGGTGGGGGTATAATGCCTTGAGAGAAAACTCAAAGAGAGCAATCTTTTATAACATCTTTAATCTCTTTTTCAAGGTCTTCTGTTAGGGTGTAGTCTGAAAATAGTCTTTGAAACTCCTCAAAAATATCTCTAAGTTGGAAGCCAATTTCCTTTGAGGGCGAGAGTGGGAAAAGTTTTAGGACTTTCCTGATAAGTTTTGCAACTTCACTTCCACTTTCATCGTTGTTCATCTGATAATGAAGCTCTTTTAGTAGTGTTTCCAAACCGAGTTCGGGATTTTCTTCGAAGAAATATTTATCGATAAAAGATTCAGGTGAAAATTCGGAAAGGGGATCTGTACTTTCTACATAGAACCCCTCTTCAAATGCTCTCAAAGTGGCAGCGACATGTTTACAGTCTTTTCCTTGAGGACATGTGCATTTATTAGAATTTTTGGCCAAATCTACCTCTACGTAGTAGGGATAAGTCCCTAAAACTTTGGAAAAGAGCTTTTCTTTATGTTTTAGAACCCATAGGACTTTACCCTTCTTATAGTAACTCCTTCCTTTCTGTAGGATTTTCTTCTCCATAATAACCACTAAATGTGGTAAGTATGGGAGATTTTTAAGGTTAACTCCCTAAACCTTTAAAAAGCAGGTGTTTTAGTTAATCCCGTAACGATCATCAAAAGTTTTGGGGAGAGTGAGAGCATGAAAAAGATTAGGCAGCCAATTATAGCTGTTTTAGGGCATGTTGATCACGGAAAGTGTTTATTGCCAAATGAGAAGGTTATAGTGCCCCAATATGGTCTAACCTCTCTAAGAGAACTATTTGAAAAAAGTTCTGAAGTTGTCACAAAAGACAATGAGAAAGAAATTAGGAAGTTAAAAATTGAAGTCCCGGGCGTCTCTTCTGAAGGAATTCTCTCAAATATAAGATCGCAATATGTGTGGAAAATTCATCACAAAGGGAGGATTATCAAAGTACTTCTTAAAAACTGGCATCCGGTCTCTGTTACTCCAGAACATCCATTTCTTACAAATAAAGGCTGGAAGAGTGCGGATCAACTTAGACCTGGTGATTATGTTGCAGTCCCAAGAAAGATAGAAGGAAATGAGAAGTTTGAGCATTTCATGGATTTTGTATACTCAAAGATTTCGGATGAGGAGTTAATAGCTAAGATTGAAGATAGTAAACTTGAGGAGATTAGACCATTTTTCAGAGGTCAGAGAGCATATAAAGTTGAGAGAAATGTATTCCGGGTTGAGGATCTAGCTGCGTTTGAGCTTTTTGATAATATTGAGAAGATAGCTTTTACCCCTAGGGTTCACAGATCTGGGAAACCACTTTATTACATAAAAGTTCCAAAGACCCTTGAAGAGTGGAAGCCAATTTTTTACTTTGCTGGTGTCATGTTTGGTGATGGGAGTACTGTGAAGATTGCTAACAACGATGTTGAAGTATATGAGAGGCTCAAGAAACTTGAAAAACTTGGAGTTGAGGTAGCTAGGATCAAAAGAAGGACTTCTTACGAACTAGAGCTTAAAAAAGGTGGCAATGCTATTCTTAGGCTATTAAAAAGACTTTTTGACTACCCTGATTGTAAAAAGGCCCATTCACTTAGAATTCCAAATGTACTCTTTATAGCTCCTAAAACTCTTGTAGCTGAGTTTTTAAGAGGATACTTTGATGCAGATGGGTATGCAAACAAAAAGGATGCAAGGATAGAAGTGTTAAGTGCATCGAAGGAGCTAATAGAAGGTCTCTCTCTTGTTCTCTTGAGATTTGGTATTTTCTCCAAGATTTATGAGGTGAACAAAGATTATAATGAGAGCAAGAAAACATACTACCTCTTAGTAATTTCTGGAAGAAGGAATTTAATTGGCTTTAAGAACTGGATTGGATTTTCGATTAAAGATAAACAAAAGAGGCTTGATGAAATAATTGAGAAAAGCAAAAAAAGTGAGGCTTATCCAATTCAAGAGGAACTCAGAAGGCTTAGGTTGTTGTTTGGGTTTACAAAAACCGAGCTAAATAGGGCCGTTCCGTACTATGCAAAGTATGAAAGTTCTCAATTGCCAAGTTACGAGATCCTCAAAAGGATTTTTGAAACCCTTAGGAAGGGTTCCAAGAATCTAGATGCCAAAATAGCAACTCTTGAAGGTTCTAAAAAGGATCATAATTATTTGAGAGCTTTTGAAGCGGAGGGGCTGATTGAAGATGGTAAACTAACTGAATTAGGAAGAGAGCTTATAGAAGTTTGGAAAAATAAGGAGTTTGACTCCAAAGATGTCGACTATATTGAAAACCTTGTAGAATCACTTGTTTTTGTCCCGGTTAACGCTATTGAGGAAGTTGAGTATGAGGGCTATGTTTATGATCTAACAACAGATACAGGAAATTTTGTTGCCAATGGGATAATAGTTCACAACACAACGATGCTTGACCGTATACGTAATACCCGCGTAGCGGAGAAAGAAGCGGGTGGGATTACCCAGCACATAGGTGCTACTGAAGTTCCCATTGAGGTAGTTAAGGAACTAGCGGGACCTCTTCTGAGCCTTTGGAAAGGTGAGATCAAGCTTCCAGGCCTGCTTTTTATTGACACTCCAGGTCACGAGGCCTTCACAAGTTTAAGAGCAAGAGGAGGAAGCTTGGCGGATTTGGCAATTCTTATTATAGATGTGAATGAAGGTTTTCAACCACAAACTTTGGAAAGCATAGAGATCTTGAGGAAGTACAAAACCCCCTTTGTTGTAGCTGCAAATAAGATCGATCGTATAAAAGGATGGAAAGTAGTAGAGAATGAACCTTTTTTAGTCAATATCAAAAAACAAGATCAAAGGGCCCAACAGGAGCTTGAGACAAAACTTTGGGAGTTAATAGGTAAGTTCTATGAGCTTGGTTTCCAAGCCAATAGGTTCGATCGTGTTCAGGATTTCAGGAGGGAACTCGCGATAATACCAATTTCAGCGAAGTATGGTATTGGGGTTCCAGAATTATTAGTCCTCATTTCGGGGTTGGCTCAAAAATATCTGGAGGAGAAGCTCAAGATAGAGGTAGAGGGGTCTGCAAGAGGGACCATACTTGAAGTTAGAGAAGAAATAGGCTTTGGAACAACAATAGATGTTATAATCTACGATGGGACCCTAAGGAAAGATGACACTATAGTAGTTGGTGGAAAAGAGAAGGCCATAGTCACGAAGATAAGGGCTCTTCTTAAGCCTAAGCCTCTTGATGAGATAAGAGATCCAAGATACAGGTTTGACCATGTGGATGAAGTTTCAGCATCAGCGGGTATTAAAATAGCAGCACCCGATCTGGAAGAGGCCCTTGCAGGTTCTCCTGTGATTGCAGTGAGAGATGAGGAAGAGTTGGAAAGGGCCAGAAGAGAGATTCTTGAACAGATAAAGAGTGTTATCATGAGCACAGATAAAGTGGGAGTTATAGTAAAGGCGGATACAATTGGGAGCTTAGAGGCCCTAAGTAAGGAGCTTCATGAAAAGAATATTTCCATTAGAAAAGCGGATGTAGGGAACATCAGCAAAACCGATGTTATGGAGGCTCTTAGTGTAAAAGAAGAGGAACCATTCTATGGTGTGGTTATTGGATTCAATGTGAAAGTTAATGAAGATGCGGAAGAAGTTGCAAAAGCGAAAAAGATTCCGATTTTTGTGGACAACATTATTTACAAACTAATTGAGGATTACGAGGCATGGGTAAAGGGAGAAGAAGAGAAGAAAAGGAAGGGGATACTGGCTCAAACTAAGTTCCCCGGTGTTATTAAACTCTTCCCCGATGAACGGTATGTTTTTAGGAGAAGCCATCCAGCTATAGTGGGAATAGAGGTTATAGAAGGGAGAATAAAGCCTGGATATCCGCTAATAAAGCAGAATGGTGGGAGAGTTGGTGTAATAAAATCGATTAAATCTAAAGAAGATTTTCTTCAAGAAGCAAAAAGAGGGGATCAGGTCGCTGTGGCAATTGATGGGGCTATGGTTGGGAGACATATACATCCGGGGGAAATCCTTTATGTGGATATAAGCAAAGATGATGTAATAAAGCTTGTGAAAGAGCTCAGAGACATGCTGGATGAGACGGATATAAGGGCGCTAAAGAAAACTGCACAAGTTAAGGCCCAGAAGGATCCTTTCTGGAAGGCCCTTTAATCTCCTAATTTTGGTGATCGACATGGAGGTTTACCATCTTTACAGTGGGGGGAAAGACTCTTCACTGGCGGCATATATTTTGAAAAGACTGGGTTATGAAGTTAAACTGGTTACTGTTAATTTTGGACTCCTTGACAGCTGGAAATATGCTAGAGAAACTGCACAAAGCCTTGGGTTTGAGCATGAGGTGTTTTTCTTAGACAGAAAAATCCTTGAAAAAGCTACTGAAATGTGTATCAATGATAAACATCCAAACAATGCCATCCAATTTATTCATGAAATGGCATTGGAGGAGATTGCCAGACGTGAGGACGTAGAAAGAGTAAGTGATGGAACTAGAAGAGATGATAGAGTTCCATTACTGGATCAGAGGAAAACAAGAAGTCTTGAGGATAGATTCAACGTTCAGTACATACGGCCACTTTTAGGCCTTGGATATAAGACAATAAGAGAACTTACGGATAGACTTTTCATAATTGAACTCAAAGAGAGTGAAAAGCTTGAAAAATCTGACTATGAGGTGGAACTTAGACACCTTTTAAGGGAGAGAGGTGTAGATCCGCTTACAATTTTCCCAAAAAGGCATCTGCAGTCGAGAGTGTTGGGATGGAAAAAAGAAAAGGCTCACTTGTGAGCAAAGATCGCTGTTACTTTTTCTCCCTCTATCTTATCTATTCTCACAAAGCCAAAACGCTCGAACTGGACTATGTCGTCAACTTTTAGATCTGCATCGGTTTCAAGCAGGCCTTTTCTAACTACGAGCTCATCTCCTTCTGGTATTAAAACTTCACATGGTTTTCCTTCTGGAACCCAGTGGATCATTCTCCACTTGTTTTCTCTGGCTTTTTCGTATTCAATACTATCAAATTCCACCACAATTCCTTCTTCACTAACTTCTAGGATTTTTACATTGAAGAGGTCCTTAAGTCTAACATATTCGTTGCTCTTGAGGAGTTCGAGATCGTCTTTTGATACATATACTGGTTTTCCAGGAGTGAATTTAAGCTTTCTAACACCTCTTTCGGGATGGTCGGGATGGAGAGGTACTTCTGCTATGAACTCTTCGTTGTAACCCTTAATCTCCATTGGTATTGGATCGGCAACAAAGAAGTACCTGTTGGCAATAGGTTCGATTAGTCTTCTGTTTATCGCCGCTAAGTTGTCCCAGCTTATGGTTGTGTCGCTCTTTTTGAGGCCAATTTCAATTATTAGTTCTCTAATAGCCTCTGATTGGATACCTCTTCTTTTTAGAGCTCTAATAGTTCCGAGTCTTGGATCATCCCATCCTAAGTATTTGCCCTCTTCTATTCCTTTTCTTGTTTTTGACTTGCTTAAGATAACTCCTTCAATTGAGAGCCTCCCATGGTGAACTGTTTGTGGATATTCCCATTCAAAATACTCGTATACATACCTTTGCTTTGTCTCGTTTTCTGCATGTTCTTGCCCTCTGAAGATGTGAGTAACACCAAGCTCATGATCGTCTATAGCAGAAGCGAAGTTATAGAGGGGCCATACATGGTATTTGTCTCCTGTTCTTGGGTGATTGGGATTATTAATAATTCTAAGTGCTGGCCAATCTCTTACTGCTGGATTTGGATGAGTTAGATCGGTTTTTATTCTTACGACAGCCTCTCCTTCCTTATACTCGCCATTGATCATCTTCTTCCATTCTTGAAGCTGGATTTCTGGGGGTAGGTCTCTATGGGGGCATGCTTTTCCTTCATCTCTAAGCTTCCTGAAATTCTCTGGTTTGCACGTGCATACGTAGGCTTTTCCCATCGCAAGCAGTTTTTCGGCATAGGAATAATAAATCTCCAGCCTGTCACTTGCCATGTGAATTTCATCTATCTGGAAACCTAACCATTTTAGATCCTCAATAATCCAGTCGTAAAAGATTGGCTCGGGTCTTTTCACTTTGGGGTCAGTATCATCAAATCTCAGGATAAATTTTCCACCATAAATTCTAGCGTATTCATGGCTTAGAATTGCAGCTCTAGCATTTCCTAAATGAAATGCACCATCAGGATTCGGGGCAAATCTTGTGATGACTTTTCCTTTTTCTGCCTTAGGTAAGGGGGGAAGACCTTTCTTTTCTTCCCTTTTCTCCTCCTTCTTTTCGAAGAATTCGGGATAGATTTCATTTAACTTGAGTTTTTGATCTTCAATACTCATAAAATTGACTTCTTGGACTATATCATTGACAAGAGGAATTATTTCTTTGGCTTTTGGCCTTAGTTCCGGGTTCTCACCAAGTAGTTTCCCTATAACTGCTTTGGAATTGGGTTTTCCATCATGCTGGATAGCATTGATGAGCGCATATTTGAGTATCGTCTCCCTTATCTCCATTTTTCTTCACCATAGGGAGAAGGCAGGGTTAAGTTATAAACCTTGTGCGAGGTTCATTAAAAAGAATTTTAAATCACTACACTTATTGTTTTTGGTGTTGCCAATGAACAAAGTGGAGAGAACACTGGTAATCATAAAGCCTGATGCTGTTGTTAGAGGACTTATAGGTGAAATTATCAGTAGATTTGAGAAGCGAGGTCTTAAAATAGTTGGGATAAAGATGATACACATTGATAGAGAATTGGCCGAAAAACACTATGAGGAGCATAAGGGAAAGCCCTTCTTTGAGCCTTTGATAGATTACATAACAAAAGCCCCAAGTGTGGTAATGGTCGTAGAGGGAAGATATGCAATTAGTGTGGTAAGAAAGATGTGTGGTGCAACCGATCCAAAGGACGCAGAACCAGGAACAATTAGAGGTGACTATGGTCTTGATGTAGGGGATGCAATATACAATGTTATTCATGCCTCTGATAGCGAAGAAACTGCCAAGAGAGAAATAGCACTATATTTCAAGGACGAGGAGCTCTTTGAGTATTGCAAAGCCGCAGACTGGTTCTATCACTCTCACTGGAACAAAGAAAAAGGTGAATACTTGGACTCAACAAAGTGTTTGAAACTTTGAACATTTTCTTTCTCCTCAATTGTTAAAAGGTCTTACGTGTTATTCTTTTCTAGGTGTTTAATATGTGTGATATTCTCGTTGCGACCCCCAAAGTGACTAGAGATAATATAATGCTGGTTGCTAAGAACAGTGATAGAGATCCAAATGAGGCTCAAATTCTTGAGGTTATTCCAAGACAAAAACCCGAAGAGAAGAGTGTTAGGTTAACGTATGTTGAGTTTCCTCAAGTTAGGGAAACCTATGCGGTAATTCTCTCGCGTCCCTGGTGGATCTGGGGAGCCGAAATGGGCGTTAACGAGTTTAACCTTGCCATTGGGAACACAGCGGTTTTCACTAAAGAAAAAATCCCGGAAAAAGGTATCTTGGGAATGGACATGATAAGACTTGCCTTGGAAAGAACAAAGACTGCAAAGGAAGCTATAGAATTCATAATTAATATAATCGAGAGCTATGCCCAGGGAGGAAATGGGAGTTATGAGCACAAAATGCTTTACAGCAACTCATTTATAGTTGCAGATCCAAAAGAGGCTTGGGTTTTAGAAACAGCAGGTAAAAATTGGGTTGCAAAGAAAATTGAGAGCGTATACTCCATTTCAAACGCCCTAACTATTGAAGACGATTGGGATTTAGCCTCGGAGAGTGTTGAGAGGCTTGCTAAAAAATCAAATTTCAGCTTTGTAAGGTATTTTTCTGATTGGTTCTACACCCATTTTGCCCACGGAAAGGATAGAAGGGCTTTTACCTACAGGAAGCTTAAGGAGAATGAAGGGAAAATAACGCTTGAATATATGATGGAAATCTTAAGATCTCACAGTTTTGAGTCTTACTCTCCAGAAAAAGGCTCCATGAAAGACATATGTATGCACTACGGTGGATTAACAAGGCCTTCGCAAACGGCATCTTCTCAAATATCAGAGCTTGGAAAAGGCATGCACTGGTTTACCGGAACTTCACTCCCATGTTTGACCATCTTTAAGCCGATATTTTTTGAGACACCTCTCGAGTTAGGAGAAAAGCCCACAAACAAATATAATCCAAACAGTTACTGGTGGCGCATGGAGAGGTTTCACAGAGTTTTCCAGACAAACTATAGGGAATACATAAGAGAATTCTCAAAACAAAGAGATGAACTTCAGAGGGAGATAATAGAGAGAGCTAGAAGACTGCAAAAGAAGAGAGAGTTAGTAAAATGGGCCTTTGAATTGGAAAAAGAGTTCGTGGAGAAATGGGAGAAGTTAATTGTTCCTGGCAGGTTACCTTTCTTGTACGGTATGAAATGGAGAAAAGTTAATGAGAGTGCACGATTGAGATAAGTTTTTAACCTCTTTCCATTTTCTCTTTTCTGGTGCTTGGGATGGACGGAATGCTTGAGATATTTTTGCTCTCTTTGGTACCAACATTTGAGGGAAGATATGCAATAGTTTATGGCATTGGTAGGGGCTATTCTATTCCTGGCACTTTGATAATGGCATCTCTTGGGATTTTAGTTCTTTCTCTTGTACTCCCCATTGTGCTTCCGGTTATAGATTGGGTTATGCTTAAGCTTGAGGGTACCTCTTTGAGGAAATTTGCAGAGCTCTATTTGAGGTATATAGGGCGAGTAAGGAGAAAAGCCCATCCCTATGTGGAGAGATGGGGGTTCTTGGGCCTTGTAGTGTTCGTTGCAATTCCTCTTCCGGGAACTGGGGTATGGACCGGAAGTTTAGCTGCATATATCTTTGGAATAGAAAAAAGGGAAGCAATCTTGGCTTTGATCATTGGTGGGCTTTTGAGTATTGTGATAACTCTACTTCCAAGTTTAGGCTTGGTAAAAATAATTTAGAAAGAAGAGACTTTACTTTGTGGCTTTTGTTATCCCTACGTTTTTCACGAGAACATAGGGTGTAAACACGGGGGTAGTAACTTCCCACCAGTGGACATGATAGAGATCTTTTCCTAATGCTGCAATGTTCTCCAATATGTGCTGGAAGTTGTCACTTACTCTTATGTTCCTTATGGGCTTAACAATTTCACCGTTTTCAATTAAAAATGCTCCATCCCTTGGTATTGTTGAGAAATCTCCAGTAACGTAGTTCTGGAATCTTGTGTACCATACGTTGGTAATATAGATACCGTGCTTAACTTCGCCAAATATTTCATCTTTTGAGTAATCACCTGCTTCGAGGTAAATATTCCACGCTTCGGGCATTAGTAAACCAGCGTTTGCTGTAGTTTCGGTCTTGTACTTTCTTGCAAAGCTTGTATTTAGGAGATATGTTTTTAGGATCCCATTCTCGATTATCTTTGTTTCTCTTGTGGGAACTCCCTCATCATCGAATTTTCTCGTTCCGTAAGCATTGGGCATGTTTCCAACATCCTTGAGACTGACTTTCTCATTTGCAACTTTTTGCCCCAGCTTACCCACTAAGAAGCTAAAACCAGCTTCGACGGTAAATGCGGAGGTCATGAAACTCATATAGCTGAGAAGGTTAGCAAAGGCTAACGGGTCAAAGACAACGTCAAAAGTTCCTGCTTCCCCTTGTATTGGATTGGTAGCAAGTTTGGCTATTTCTCCCGCTTTTCTTCCAGCACTTTCTGGGTCAAACTTTTTGAGAATTCTTACGGAGTTTGTTCCATGCCCGCTTTCTTCGTCACCTATGAATGCCCTAACGCTTATCTCTATTCCTGTCCCTGCGTCAAAAGCCTCAACACCGTTGCTTGTGGTAAGGTAGAGCTTGTTATGGTCTGTGTAAAGAACTCCTGCAACCCTTTCAGCGCCTTCCTCAAGCGCAGCGTTTATTGCAACCTCTACGTACTCATTTGGCTCGTCTAATTCTACTATTGCTTTATCAAATGTCTCTGGAATATCTTTATACTTAAATGGGCCTTCTGCTATACCATAATAGTCTTCTTTAGGAGCAAGGTTTTTAACACTCTTCATCAGCATCTGCAGAGTCTTTTCTATTGTGTTCTCATCTAGGGCAGCTAGTGTTGTTGAAGCAACCCTCTTCTCATATTCAGCAAAGAGCTCGACCTTTTGGGTGTGCCAGTTCTTTGCAACTATTATCTCATTGTTGGCAAATCTCACCTGTCTTCTGTTTTGTTCATGGGCCAATACAACGACATCACCAAAACCAAGTTCTTTTGCCTTTTTCAGGATTAATTCGTTAACTTCGAACATCATTTTCACCTCCTCAAAACGACCTCCCTAAGTCTCGCAGGTGCTCCACCCATCCATACTGGAACTCCCTGTCCAGGTTCGCCTTTACCACATGTACCAGGGTAGAATTCAATTTCTTTTCCAACGGCATCGACACTGCTCCAGAGGCCTTTGGTGGTTATTTCAAGAATTGGTTTTCTTACGGGATGCTTTATTTCGCCGTTTTCAATGAGGTATGCCTCTCTTCCAATGTATCTCTGCTGAAATCTTCTGTCATCAATGTTCCATTCGTTAAAGCTTACCATGTAAACACCCAACTTCACGTCTTCAATGAGTTCTTCGAAAGAATGATCTCCGGGAGCGAGGTATGTATTTGCCATTCTTACTATGGGCTCGCGGTTGTAGTTTAAGGCACGAGCTGCTGCGTTTGATTTTAGGTCTAAATAAGAGGCGTATTCCCTGTTCATTAGGAACTCGTTGATTATACCATTCCTTATCAAGTACCTTGGTCTTGCCTTGACACCTTCATCATCGTAGAGATAGAATCCCCAGCTGTTTGGAACAGTGGGATCTTCAACAACTGTCACCACTTCACTTCCAATCCTCTCTCCAAGCATTTCTGGTTTAACAAAGCTCTCTCCCGCTTGAGCAGCTTCTCTTCCCATTATTCTATCGAGTTCATATGGATGCCCAACGCTCTCATGAACAGCTATTCCAGCTACTTCGGGACTTATTACGACATCAACCTTTCCTTCTGGTGGTTTTTGTCCCTCTTTTATTAGTTTTTGGAGAGCTTTAACATCTTTGGCAGCCCATTCCCATGGTTGATCCTTCTCAATAAGTTCAAGACCTCCAGAAAAGGCCCTTTGAACGAAAGGAGCCTGTTCCATTTGTCCCTCCTCAAAGACAACGAGGTTATATGTTACGGAAACTCTTGGGATAAGACTCTCAACCAAGGCCCCTTCATTGTTCATAAAAATCTTATGCCACATGAAATCTCCATACCTTAAAAAGCGCATTGGCGTGGTCACACCAGTTTCTTTTACTTTTTCTTCAATAAGTTTCAAATAATCCATCTTTTCCTCAGCGCTGATGTCTCTAAAGTCCTTTTTCATTTTCACTTCATAGGAGACTTGGTGAAAGCTCTCCTCACTGAACTGAATTGGCTTGTTTCTTATTTTTGCGGCAGCTTTTGCAAGCTTCACAGCTTTTTTCACGGCTTCGCTTACGCTTTCTTTCGTTAACACGTTTGTGGAGGCAAACCCCATTCCGCCGTCTACAAGAACTCTGATCCCAATTCCCCTGTCGGCCAGAATTCCAAGCCCTTCAGGATTGCCATTTTTCATGATGATTTCAGTCCCATTTTTCTCCTCAAACCTTGCCTCAGCATAGCTGGCCTCCATTTCCTGGGCCTTCTCAATGGCAAACTCAACAAGCTCATGCATGTACATCACCTCGAATTAATGCATATTAAAGTCCTTCTTTGAAGTATAAAATCGTTTCGTTTCGATGACTGTTGAAGCGAGGATAATTGTCTTTTTATTTGAAACTATATCCTTTAGATAAGGGACGGAGTCTATTTTAAAAGAAGAGAAAAAGAAAAATTTGCTCAAATCTCCCCTGCCAACCATAGTAGTACTCCTTTCAGGAATGGCCAGTTACTATCTATGTATCTTCCATAGTAATCATCGCTGATTGCTTTGCTTGATCCATACGCCACGATTCTTCCGTTTCCAACTTCAACAGCAGCTGCTACGATTGGTTTTGAGCCTTTTTCTTTTGAAATCTCGTTATTTTCACCCTCAGCGTAGGAAGTTTCATATCCTCTAATGAGCCATACCGCGTTTCCGCTCACATCTAAGGTGTCGCCATTATAATAGAGTTGAGAGCTCTCGTTGAGGAATTTCATTGCTGGATGGTTAAGATTGAATTCACCTACTAGTGGGAAGTAGGGTCTACCTGTATTTCTTTCATCATCCATAAGTTCATCATCGTTGAATCTGATACCAAACTCCTCAGTAACCTTGTTGAGGCTTCTGTAATAAACGAAGGCGTACCAATCACCGGTAATAAGTAATCCTCCTCCATTTTCAACCCACTCTTTGATTGCTTGGGCTTCTTCGTCCGTAATATCCGATTTTGGATTTGTGATGATTAGCACATTATAGTAGGAGAGAGTTTCAGGTGTTAACTTCTCATTGTTCACATCCACCATCCATCCTAGCTCATCTTCCATTTTAGTTATTAGTGTTTGAAGTCTTTGGTCATTATAGTACTGTCCGTGGCTCGAGTCAACAAGGACTCTCACTAAAGAGATTTGGGTCTGGTTTTCGGGTGATTCTTTAGCTCTAATAAGGGTTTCATTGAGAATAGGCATTATTTCATTTATTCTGTTAATGGTTTCTCTTGTCAATAAGAATGCGTTTCGTATATATGACATCAGGGGGTAGGGATACAAGGGTCTTATGTACCTGCCTTTGAGTTCTAGGTATTCTGAGTAATATCCTTCTATAAGCGGGATGTTAGTATCTATAGCTCCTATCTTGTCTTCGAGCGGCCCAAGATCAACCCCATATTCTTTTAACTCTGAAATGATCTCTAAATATGAGGAATATTTCTCATCTAATTGAGGTTTGAGATAGGTGACGTATCTAATATCATAGAATGCTGTGAGTCTGTTCATTATATCCATTGGGCGTTCAACCACTTTTATAGTTGAGTACTTAGTGTCATAATCTCCTAGTTCGGCTTTTATCTGGTGTGTGCCAAGGGTTTGGAATGTGTATTCATAAGAAAGTTCTTTTGATGAATTAGCCTTCAGTAATACGGTTTCATTCTTGAAAAGTTGGCCATCCACATAGAGTAGAAAAGTGACATTTTCGTCAAGGATTTTGTTATTTTGTAGTATTACCTTTATTTTGAATGGCTGGTTTCTAAAGGCAGACTTCGGAACATTAATGCTGGATATACTGATAGGAGACCAGTAGACAATTTCAAGGTATGGTTTTTCATCTGTATATGATGTCTCCTTTGAGGCAAAATAGATGTAGTCTTTAATAGGTTCGTGACTTAAATTGGAGTGAAGCATGAAACTAACTACTTTATCCCCATCTAGCTCACTCTTGACAAAATCTGTTACATTCCATGAATACCACTTGTATTTACTCCTCCCTAACTGCCAATCCAGAGCATTAGTAAGGTTTTGAGGCTTATTGGCCCAATTTATGGTATACTCATTCCAATTATCAGCGACTCCATAGACTGTTATATTGTGACTTTCACTTCCATAGTGATAATAGGCATAATAAGTTAAGAGTTACACTTATAATAAATTTTGGTGGAATTCCAAGTTCGCTTAAGTTGAACTTTAGATATGTTCTCGCCTCGCTTCCAAGATATGTACCCACTCTAAGCCTGTATGTCTTGCTATCCACATACCCCCCTTCGTCAATCCATTTATCATCGGTGGGGGTTATGCTTACTGTATGTTGGAGCGATTTATCGCCTTTAACAAGGCCCATTGAAGCCCCTGGCACCAGACTTAGCAATAAAACCATGATTAAAAAGAGGCTCCACTTCTTCATGGTATCACCGAAATATGTAATGTGCATCCACGTTATTAAATTTTCCCTATTGAACATGATTGAACATGTATCACCCACAAGAACAAATTTAATTAGGTAAAATCCCAAAGATAAATCGGTGATTGCATGGGCATAATAACGAAAACCGGGGATAAAGGAACAACGGGAATTTTTACGGGAGATAGAATAGCCAAGTTCTCACCCATAATTGAGGCTAACGGCACCATAGATGAGCTGAGCTCATTTTTAGGAGAAGCGAAGCATTATGTGGATGAAGAACTCGGAGAGGTATTGGAAAATATCCAAATGGAACTTTATTCTCTCATGACTGAAATTGCAAGTAAAGGAGAGTACAAAAAAGTTGGGGAAAAAGAAATAGCACGTTTGGAAGAACTCATTAAAAAATTTGAAAGAGAAGTTAAACTTGAGGGCTTTGTTATTCCTGGCTCAACAATAGCAAGTGCAAAGCTCGATGTTTGTAGGGCAATAGCCAGAAGGGCAGAAAGAAAAGTTGCAAAGCTTGTTTTGGAATATGGGATTGGGGAAATCTCTCTCAAATACCTCAATCGCCTGAGTGATTTGCTCTTTATGATGGGCCGTTATATTGAGCTCAAAGAGGGGAAAATCAAATATGCGAAGTGAGGGATATGGAAAAGATTATTGGCATACTAGGTGGAATGGGCCCGCTTGCAACAGTTGACCTCTTTAGGAGGATAGTTATGAAAACACCAGCGAAAAAGGATCAGGATCATCCAAGGATCATAATTTACAATAACTCCAAAGTTCCGGATAGAACTGCATACATTCTCGGTAGAGGGGAAGATCCCCTTCCAGAGCTCATAGATAGCGCAAAGAAACTTGAAGAGTGGGGGGCTGGCTTTATAATAATGCCATGCAATACGGCCCATTTCTTTGCAGAGGAAATTCAAAAAGCCATTAATATACCCCTTATAAGCATGATTGAAGAAGCTGCCGAGCACATAAAGAATTTGGGCCTAAAAAAAGCTGGACTTCTAGCAACAGAGGGAACTGTGAAAGGATTGGTCTACCACAGAGCACTCTTGAACAGAGGGATTGAAATAGCAGTGCCAGATGAAAAAGACCAAAAGGCGCTAATGGATGCGATCTATGAGGGCATAAAAGCCGGAAATTTAGAATGGGGAAGGCGGAAGATGCTTGAGGTTGCCAAGAAGCTTGAAAAAAGGTGTGATGGGTTGATAGCAGGCTGCACTGAAGTAAGTGTAGCTTTAAGGCAAGAAGATTTTGACGTTCCTTTCATAGACCCCATGGATGTTATAGCTGAAAAAGCTGTGAAACTTGCTTTGGGCCTATAGCCATTCTTTTCTTTTAAAATAGTATAGCATTCCGAGGGCTATTGCAAGCATTGCTAGGAGGGTGAGGGGGTAGCCATAGTACCAGTTGAGTTCAGGCATATTATATGGCGAGACTCTTGGGTTGAAGTTCATTCCATATATACCGGTTATGAATGTCAGGGGAATGAAGATTGTAGATACCACTGTGAGAATCCTTATGATCTCGTTTATCCTCATTGAGATTGTGGAGTAGTATATTTCCACCAGTCCATTGGCCATATCTCTCTGGCTTTCAATTATGTCGAGGATTTCCATAACATGATTGTAGAGCTCTTCTAGGTATCCCTGTGTTTCCTCTTTGAAGAACTCCCTTCCTTCGAGCCTTAGCCTTCTGAAGACCTCCAAGAGTGGAAAAATTGTGCGTCTAGCAAACAGGATTCTTCTCCGTATTCCATGTATCCTGCGGAGGGTTTCCTTATCCTTATCCTTTAGCACTTTGTTTTCTAATATTTCCATCTGGGAACTAATATTTTCCAATATTGGTACATAGTTCCCGATTATTGCATCAAGGAGAGCATAGAGTAGATAATCAGCATCCCTTTCTCTGAAAAGGCCTTCATTGTGTCTTATGCTCTCCCTTATTGAATTGAAGACATCCCCCGATCTCTCTTGCATGGTGATAACAAAATTATCCTTAAGAAAAATTGCAGTTCGCTCTTTTTTCAAACCACCTTTTAGCTCGTACACCTGGTGAAGGAGTATAAAGAGGTGGTCTTTCAGTATAGTGAGTCTTGCACGGCTTTTTATCCTCTTTATCGCTTTGACTGTGACATCATGGACTCTAAAGGTGTTTTTTAGCTCTTCGAGATATCCAATCCCATCAATGTTTATCCAAACTACTCTGTAATCTTTGTAGTCTAGGGCCTCTTCGAGTTTTTTGATCCGTTTTTCCTCAAACTTGTCATCTGAGTATGCAAAAATTGTTATCTTGGGCGCTTCATCCATCCCGGACACCACAATGAAATCCGTTAATTTGAATTGTAGTTAATGGTAATTATAGTTTTCTCTTTTTGAATGGATTGTTTGGTGAATGTTCATGGGGGATATTGAATGCATCCATCAAAGCAAAGTATTTAACATCAATTGCTCTGATTATTCTGGGTAATAATGTCGATGGAATGGAATGATTATTTTGTGAACGAGCTCAAAAGGCGGTTTATGGAGAAGTATGCGGGGAAGCCCCTGGAGAAGGTCTTCCCTGTAAGAGAGACAAAGAAATGTTATTTAATAGAAGAAAGGGAGAGAATTAAACTGGAGTTGCCAGATATTGAGAAGGTGAGATGGAATCTTTTGTCTTCCCTATCATTAGTACCTGGAGTTGGGCCTCGCACAGAGATGAAACTCAAGGAGAGAGGTTATTCCACTCTAAAGGATCTTATGAAGCACCCCAGATTTGAAAGTGAGGCTTCTAGAATCTTGAGGCTTTTAGAGGAACGCCGGATTCATGAAATTGTAGAGTATATAGGGAGAAGGTTCAAAATGTCACATCCTCTCATTCTTCACTGTGCCGCTTTCCATGATCTAGACAAGTTTCTTGTTGTTGATATCGAGACGTTGGGCCTTTTTAGTTGTCCAATAATTCTAATAGGAACAGGAGAGTTTAGAGGTAATGAATTTATCATAAAACAATATTTTGCGAGGAATCTAAGGGAGGAAGAATCTATAATTCGGATGGTTCTCGATGCAGTTAGAGAAAAGGAAGCCTTGATAACCTTCAATGGGAGGCGGTTTGATGTTCCATTCATTCAGGGGAGATTACAGCATTATGGGATTGAAGAGAAGTTTGAATTGCCGAACTATGATGTTTATCTCTTTTCTAGGAGTCTGGTCGCGGGAGTTCCTGATCACAGACTACAAACTCTTGAAAGGTATTTATTGGGGATTAAAAGAGAAGACGATGTTCCAAGTGCTCTAATACCTGATTTCTATCGCTATTATTTAAAAACTGGAAAGGCTGCTCTGGTAATCCCAATAATAAAGCACAACGCTTTGGATGTAATAACAACTGCAAGGCTTTTTGGCATGTTGCTTAAGACAATTAGAGAGTGAGCTATCCCGCCTTAAAGGGCGAGGCTTTTAAATAGTAAAAATTTTAAGCAATAAAGAAAGAAATTGTAAGAG
>QMUF01000013.1 GCA_003663525.1 Thermococci archaeon
ACTAACCATCACCTTTTACTCCTCAACTTTTCCTTTTTTATTGTCAATAGACGGGCAATATCCCTCCTGAGATCCCTAATAACCATTGGGTTCTCCAAGGAGGTGCCCATAGTGAGCATTCCTCTCTCCTTAGCAAGCTCAAGCCTAAGTTCTATAATCTTCTTCTCAATTTCTTCCACGTTCATCTCTCTAATCTCACTTGGCTTCATTGTCCGCTCACCTCTTCTTCAATTGGCTTCTCAACAATTTCAATCTCATCTGGAAGTCTTGCATCAGGTGGCATTATTGAAACTTTTACTCCAAGAACTCCAAGTTTGAGTAAAGCTTGAGCATATCCTCTTGAAACTAAGGTTTCTGCAGGGTTTCCAACTTTTGCTATATATCCTTGGTAGAACCTAACACTCTTAGCTCTTTCTCCTGTTAGTTTGCCACTGATCCTGATTTCTACTCCTCTAGCACCGTTATTCATAATAGCCCTTATTGCTGCATATGCAGCCCTTCTAAAGTGAACTCCTCTTTCTAGTGCTTGGGCAAGTCTGGTTGCTTGGACTTTGGCATTAAAGTAGGAGTTCTTGATTTCTTCCACTTCTATTTGTGGGTTCTCTAGATTAAAACGCCTTTCAAGAATCCTTGTTAATTCTCTAATCTTTCTACCTCCCCTTCCAATAACAAATCCAGGCCTTTCGGCAAAGATAACAACCTTGGTTCCGAGAGGAGTCTTTTTGATATCTAGTCCACCATAGCCCGCTCTTCTTAATTCCTTTTCAAGGTATTCATCGATGAGCATTTCCTTAATGCCTTCCTTTATGAAGTATCTCTCGATTGCCATAGACTCACCTCCTAATCTCCTCAACAATTATCTCAATGTGTGTTGTCTGTTCGTTGAACTGGGTGGCTCTTCCGAATGCCCTTGGAATATAACCTCTCAATACTGGGCCCCTGTGAGCTGCTACATGGATTATTCTTAATCTATCTGGATCTAAGCCTTTCTGTTCTGCATTATTTCTTACATTTAAGAGCAACTTCCTGACTTCCTTAGCGACTTTTACTGGGTATCTTCCAGGACCAAAGCCTTCGCCTCTCTTGTGTCCCTGTGAGTCGTTGAACCTCCTTAAGTGGATAGGTCTTTTCTTAGCAATTACATCATCAAGTAGTTTTATAGCATCATTAACCATCATGCCTTTGATTTCTCTGCAAACTTCCATTGAAAGCTTTGGTGAGATCCTCAAATCTCTCCCACTTGCTTTTGCCATTCTCTCAGGGTCAAAATTTTGGAAAGAGTAGGAAAACTTTGCCATTATTTACCACCTCACTTGATTGCCACGAACATTGATGATCTTGTAGCACCAACACCCGGTGACCCGTGTTGAACTCTCTTTCTTGTTAAAGCAAATTCTCCAATATAGTGACCAATCATTTCCTCTCTAATTTGTACTGGGACAAATTCTTTACCATTGTGGACATAGATCGTCATCCCAACCATTTCAGGGAGTATAATCATGTCCCTACTGTGAGTTCTTATGGGTTTTTTGTATTTACCTTTCTTTGCAAGCCTTACTTTCCTAAGGAGTTTCTTTTGTTCTGGTGTTAAACCACGCTTAAGGCTCCTCCTTTGTCTTGAAGGAAGTAACTTGCTTAGGTCTTCAAGAGACATGTTTATAA
The DNA here is from genome assembly GCA_003663525.1 of Thermococci archaeon. Taxonomy (GTDB): domain Archaea; phylum Methanobacteriota_B; class Thermococci; order Thermococcales; family Thermococcaceae; genus Thermococcus_A. Next base: position 1,663 of record QMUF01000013.1, read on the forward strand.
GTTCTTCAAATGTGTAACCGCGATATTTAAATTCCTTTTTTCTTGCCATCTAAATCACCTCACTTCCTTCTTCCAGTTCTTCTCGCTCCTATGTGACCAACTTTTCTTCCAGGTGGAGCTCTCTTTGATATTGTACTTGGTTTACCAATGTGATGCTCCTTACCACCGTGTGGGTGGTTAACAGCATTCATTTTGACACCTCTTGGCTTAGGCCAGAATCTGTTTCTTGCTTTCATGATGTAGTATGCCTTACCCGCTTTGACTATTGGCTTTTCAAGCCTTCCTCCACCAGCAACTACCCCTATTGTTGCTCTGCAGTCAGGGTGAAAACCTTTGAGTTCACCACTTGGAAGTTGAACAATAACTCTATTTTTCTCTCTTGAAACTACTAAAGCGTAACCTCCTCCAGCCCTCACGAATTTTCCCCCATCTCCAGGTGAAGCTTCAAGGTTGTAAATATACGTTCCCTCTGGGATTTTCTCGAGTGGAAGTGTGTTCCCAATTGCAATTGGTGCTTCTGGACCAATATAGATCTCCTGGTCAACCAAAAGGCCTTCTGGAGCAAGGATAAGTTTCTCCAATCCATTATCAAACTTAACCCTAGCAACAGGGGCTGTTCTTCCTGGGTCATGCAGTATTTCAACAACCTTCCCAGCAAGAGTTTTCTCTTTAGTAAAGCTTAGTGGAACGTACTTAACAGCACCCCTATACCTATGAGATGGAGCTCTAAATGTTGTTGTCCCTTTTCCTCTCCTTTGTTGAATTAAACTTTTACCCATTCTCACTCACCTCAGAATAATCCTATTCTAGCAGCAACCTCACTTGCGCTGTATTCGGGTTTTAACTTTACATAAGCTTTCTTTTCGCCTTTCATAGTTATAACAATATTTACTTTATCTACTTTTACTTCATAAACTGTCTCAACTGCTTTCTTTATGTCTGGCTTAGTTGCTCTTTTGTCCACTATGAAAGTAAGCTTATTTTCTCTTTCCACCATTGAAATTGCTTTCTCTGTAACCACAGGCCTTACAATAACCTTATAGGGATCCATGTCTCATCACCCATAAAACTCCCTTAATCTCTCTATCGCTCCCTTTGTCCATATAGTAAGTCTTCCAGGATGGGCACCTGGAGCTAATAACTCTACCCCCAAGTTGTCAACTACAACTACATCTACACCTGGGTGATTCCTTGCACCTTGAACTATCCCCTCGTTCTTTGCAACCACAATAAGTGGACCTTTTGCCTTTTTGTACCTTCTACCTCTCATTTTGCCCCTTCCAGCTCTAACTTTGGTATTTCTCTTTGCTCTCTCAATGTCCTCCCATATACCGAGTTTTTTAAATATCTCCCTTGTTTGGGCTGTCCTGTAAACTTTTTCAAGTTCATTTTCAACAACAAGAGGAACTTGAGGTATGCTATCAATTACATGTCCCCTAGCTCTTACAAGATCATAGTTAGCAGTAGCAGCAATTGCACTCATCAAAGCAAGCTTCTTTTCTTTCTTGTTTATGCCTTCCCAAATCACCTTTTCAACCTTTGGTGGGTGGGTCCTCCTTCCGCCTCTTGCAAAAGGTACAAATGCAGCAAACCTAGGGGAAGTCTTTATTCTCTCTACTCTTGCCATACCACGGCCTTTTCCTATATTCTCTGTAACCCTCCTTTTACCTGCCAAGGGGTCCCTTCCTTGGGGTTGAATTCTGTGTGTCCATGATGCAATGACAGCTCTTTTAATAAGATCTGGCCTAAATGGGGTTTGGAATACCTTCGGAAGCATTATCTCTTCTATAGGCTCGCCATTGAGTGAAAATACCTTAACTTTCATAAATCCTCACCTCATTGCTTTGATTCCCTACTAATGTATGTGATCTGCGGAGCTTCAGCAGGTGGCCTCTTTGCGGGTGGCCTTACTGCAGGCCTCATTCTAATGATTCTCTTTATTGCTCCAGGTATAGTTCCAGCAATCATTATGAAGTCGTTCCTGACTACTCCATAGTGTGGAAATCCACCATTTGGTGTAATCTTAATTTTCTCCCCGTTAAGGGTGAGTTTACCATTCTCACCTATTCTTAAAAGTCTCTTGTTAAACTCTGTTCTGTGGTGGAAACCCATTTGTCCAGCCCTTGGAACTGTCCACATAACCCTTGCGGGATGCCATGGGCCGATGGTTGCAACTTTTCTTCTGCCCTTGCTGTCTTTGTGAGAAGTCAATTTAACTCCCCATCTTTTGACAGGACCTTGGGTTCCCTTCCCTTTAGTAACTGCCACAATATCAAGAAGTTCCCCTTCCTTAAGGCTTTCTCCAACTCTGATTTCTTTTCCAAGCTTCTCTTTGATATAATTGAATTTCTCTTCAATGCTTGTTCCACCGACAGCATATTCCATAACTTCTGGCTTTTTCTTTATGCGTGCCAGCCAAGGTTGAGTTGCTACTAACGCCCTTAATTCAACAACTTCTCCAGTTTTTACAAGATCTTCAACTTCCCCAAGCTTTTGTTGGAAAACTTCCTCTGTGTAGTTTTTTGGAAGAGTTTTGATTCTCCTTTCAAGAAGTTTGTAAAATGTGACATTCTTTGCTCTCTTTGATGGGTAATTCTCAAGCTTGAAATCTGGAATCATGACTTCTGTAGCGGTTTCAAGACCAAAGTAACCCTTTTCGTAAGCCCTAATGCCATAGACTATGAGTGGTGGAGCTTCAACTATCGTGACTGGCATAAAAATCTCCTTGCCTTTTGTAATTCCTGGAGTATCATCTAGCATGAGTACATGAGTCATGCCCACTTTATATCCTGCAAATCCAAGCATTCTAACTTCTTGCTCCTGGGGCCAAGTCCTAATCTTCGGTACTATACTCTTTGCTCTCTTCCTTGGGGAATACGCCAATGAACCTCTTCTTGGTCTGCTAATTCTTCCCATTTCAATCCCTCCTTATGACATTAAATATCGCCAATGTCGCCAACACGGCTTCCTCCGTTCTAACGGTTTTCGTTTTTTGATTTGGAATTGTATTGAGGATTAGGTCAAAGGGATAATCCTCATTGAAGTCTCTCAGGATCTCCATTATTCCCTTCCGAGGAGATCCAAATACAAATCCCACTTCTCCCTCCAATGGAGGGAGGTTCACTTTTCTCACATCCTCACCCATTCGTGAGGTCGCGATTGCAAGGTTAAGTTTTGCCTTTTTAAGTGTTTTTGCCAGAGACCTCCTCGTTAAGTGAACCCTATACCCCCAATATTCCCGAGGTTTTGTTGGTACTACTTTGAGAGGGGTTGCTGATATTATTTCAAATGTCATACGGCCTTCTCCACTCCCTTCCACAAGGGCGAGTTCATCAAGACCAATATCTGCATAAAGCCTCTTACCCTTTCTGATTATAACTCCCTCTCTGATCTCTCCAACTTTTGGGTCCCTTTTGAGTTTATGATGAGGTGTCCTTAGTGGAGGTAAAATCCCCGCATATTTGAGCTCCTTAGTAAGGGGAATGAGTATTTTTCGTAGATACTGTGGGGTTTCCATGTACTCCAAGACAAGCTTAATGAATTTGCCTTCCCTGCCACCAGCTTTGTAAATCCATATGTATTCCACACCAAAGATCGCTGCTGCCCTGCCAATTTGTCCAACTTTATACGTCTTGATTTTTGGATCCGATGTCTCTTCAAGGAGTGAATCTGGAATAAAGATATGCCATGCCATCTCAGTCATCCTTTACATTTTTATATCTTTAAAGCTGTAGTGGGGTAAAAAGAATTTATTTAAAAGACTTTCGAACCATTCCACCCTCCTACATCTTTAAAAGTATGAAAATTTTTTGCAAAACTATCCAACAAGAGATTCTATCATGTTAACAATATTAGGAATATTACCTTTAACTTCCTCACTAAGTTCCATCCCAAGGTCAATTTCTTTAGCAACAATACCAACGAAATGGATTTCGGCTTTTGCAAGCCTCTTGTCAATAAGTCTCAACAGTTTGAGCCCATCAATTGCCCCCATGAAATGAGCACTTCGTATTTCAGCTCTAAGCTTTTCAAAAGCTTCATCTCCCTTTAAATGAACAACTTGGCCAGGTTTATACTTTTCAGTCAATATTGCATCTATGATAATTATCCTTTCTTCACCGTTATACTGCCGTTGAAGTGTGAAAATGTCGGTACCCACTTCAAGAACATTATACCCTTTCTCAGCTAAAATCCTACCAACTTTTAATCCCACTCCATCATCTTTCATAAGTTCATTACCAAGCGCAAGGATTAAAGTGCTCATTACTCCCACCAAACAAAAATTAGAGAAAGTGCTTAAAAAGTTTGGAGAAAATCAGAGCTTAATTACGTGTACTGAACATGAAATACACGGATCGTATGCTCTAACAGTCATCTCTGTAAGTAATTTAAGTGTTTCTGGGTCATCTTGCCAGTGCTTTTCTGCCATCATTCTAACGTGGCGCTCCATTATGGCTAGATTCATTGCAGTTGGAGTAATTATATCCGCATAGTTTACTTTTCCATCTTTAACTTCAAGAGCATAAGCTACCAGTCCTCTCGGGGCTTCAGTTATGCTCACCCCAAAGCCATCCTTTATTTCTACTTCATCTCTTTCTTTTATCGGCCACTTTGCAAGGGTATCATCAATTATGTCTATTGCCCTCTCCACAAAGTAAACAAGCTCTAATGCTTGAGCAAAGTTATTGGCAAAGCAGTTATCGTATCTTAAGAGATCTTTATACTGGTTGTAGAGTTCCTTTGCTTTTCCATAGAGAAGGTCAGCATTATTAACTATTCTTGAGATCGCACCAACCATAAAATGCTTCTCATTGTTGTAGAAGGAGTGCTTTGCAAAGCTATGGCCTACAACTTTTTCAACTATGTGCTTTTTGTAATCTTCCACAGGGAATTCAAATCCGTCACTTACCTTGATGTAGTCCCCGAATATGCCATAAACGCCGTTTCTTGGTTTAACCGCCATGTGAATCATTTCTTTGTCTTTAACTTCTTCATACTGCTCAAATTTCGAGAATAACTCCACAGTGTACTCTGCCATAGGCAAGGTTTCTTTAAGTTCCTTTTTAAGCTCCTCAAACTGGCCCCTTGTTGGAAGTTTTCCAAATCCACCAAGTATGGCGTTTTCTTGATGTATTGCTCTTGATGCAAGGTAGTCCATTATCTTTGAACCAATGTTCTTGAGAGCCATTGCGCACTCGATTTCTTTCCTATATTTGTCCACCATTGCAAGTGGATTTGAATAGCCAAGATAATCCGGGAGAACAAGTAGGTAAAGATGCAAGGCATGGCTTTCTATCATGTCCCCGATGTAAAGTAGGTCTCTTAGATCCTGAATTTCAAGTCTTGGAGTGAAACCTACAGCTTTTTCGGCTGCTTCCACTGCAGTAAGCTTGTGAGCGGCTGAACAGAACGAACAAATCCTTGGATAGACTGCTAAGGCTTCTTCAAGCTTCTTACCAAGAGTAATAGCTTCGAAAAATCTTGGCCCTTCTATTATGTTGAGCTTTACTTCTTTAATCCCCTCATCACTTGTTACTATTTCGATTCCGCCTTTTCCCTCAACACGGGCTATGTGATCAATAGTAATCGGGATGTACATCATTCTCCCTCCTTAAATATTTTGTTGACCATCTCCTCAAGCTTTGGGTTATAGGCATTGAAGATTTTCACCCTTTCAAGTATTTCTTCTTTTGTAAGACCCTTCCTCTTGAACTCCAATGCAAGTGAGTCAAACCATGCAACATCCTTAACGGCTCCTCTACATCCAATGCACGGTATTCCATAGCTCGGACACCTTGCATCACAGCCTGCCGTAGTTATCGGTCCTAAACAGGGCTCTCCCTTTTCTATGAGGATGCAGGGGTTGCCTCTGAGCCTACACTCGACACACACTGGATAATCTATATCTTCTGGCCATGAACCAATGAGAAGTGTCCCCAATGCATAGAGGAAATCCTTCTTTTCCGGTGGACATCCATAGAGTTTGTAATCGACTTTAATATACTTCTCAACTGGTTCAGCCATTTTGGGTTCGAATTTAACGTGAGCATCCCCATAAACAGTCTTCCATAATTCATTAAACTCTTTGTCTTTATCCCAGCTCTGTACACCACCATGAATAGCACATGAACCAACTGCAATTACTATCTTCGCCTTCTCTCTGATCTTCTTTACCAGCTCTATTTCCTCTTGGGTAGATACACTACCCTCAATGAAAGCTATGTCAACTTCTCTGTCCTCCTCACTATTCCTCTCCACCATGAACCAACACTCTATCCCTACCTTGTCTAAGAGGTGGAGTATTTCGTCCATCATGGCCATTTGGAGCTGACAGCCATAGCATGAAGTTAAAGCGTAAAACCCAACTCTAACTTTCTCGCTCATTCTTCCCACCTCAATCCAGCAGCCCTGGAGTTGATATTATATCAAAGTAACCAAAGACTGGGCCATCTTTACATATATATTTCCATGAGGTGCTTGTTCCTACGTTACAGTGCCCACACTTACCTATTCCACATTTCATTTTCCTCTCAAGTGTCACATAGATATTCTCTGGGCGGTAACCATAGTTTATAAGTGACTCAAAAACTGCTTTGTACATTCTTGGAGGTCCACACACAGCTACTGCAGTGTTCTTTGGATTTGTATTGGCCTCGACAATAAATTGCTGGGGCCTTCCTTTTAGTCCTGGCCAATCTGGATCCCTAGTAACACTCTGGATTATCTTGACATTTTCAGCTTCAGCAAGGTCTTTCATTGCCTCTAACTCTTTGTAAAACAGCAAGTCTTTTCCATACCTTGCAGTGTTTATGAACGTAATATTTCCGTACTTCCATCTGTTGTCCATTGCATAGAGAAAGACACTTCTAAGAGGTGCAGTTCCAAGACCTGCTGCTATAAGGAGAAGGTCCATTCCTTCCCACTCATCAACAGGAAAACCATTTCCATATGGGCCTCTAACCAGGACTGTGTCTCCAGGTTTGAGCTTATGAACCACTGTAGTAACTCTCCCAGCTTTTCTGATACATAACTCAAAGAATCCTTTTCTCATAGCGGATGAGCATATACTGATTGGAACTTCCCCTACACCAGGAATTGTAAGTTGAACAAATTGACCTGGTTTGAAGGTCCACTTTTCAGCTAATTCTGGGTCTTCAAAACGGAATAGGAAGAGTTTCTCTGTCTCGGTTAATGTGTAAAGCTTAAGCACTTTTGCCTTATGAAGGGCGTAAGGGTTCTCTCTAGGCATCATAATTTCCTTAGGGATGGGGTCTCTTGGAGTGCTCATCATTCTTCACCTCCCATAGAACTGCTATATGCAAATCCTCTCTTCGGCATCTCCTCCGCAACTTCAGGTGGACATGAATTGTCTTTTACTCCCAGAATAGTTCTCAAGTTTTCTACAAAGCTTATCTCCGCTGGACAGAAGTAAGTACACCTTCCACATCCAACACAATAACTTATGCCAAGCTTCTCGTTGTATGAGTTCTTACATAGATACCTGTTCATAAAACGAGATTTTTTCGTTGGTCTAAAGTTGTGATTTCCAGCTACAAGACCGTGACTTCTTAACTGACAGGAATCCCATCTTCTAATCCTAACACCTGTATCTCCATCAAGATTTGGAATGTCTTGAACCTCATAGCACCTACAAGTTGGACAGGTTAAATTACAATTACCACAGGCTAAACAAAGTTCACTTTGTTCATCCCACATTGGGTGTTCCATTTCCATCTCGAGTAAGTAGCGGAGATTACCCCAATCTTCATGGTACTTGAACATTTGGTGTTTTTTATTTTCAAATTCTCTAAACTCACATACATCTTGAGTTGTAACTTCCTCAAAGAGCTTGATGTTTTTATCCACTATTCTGTGTCCCTTTGGAGTACCTACTCTCACTAACCACCCATCAGGGAGCTCATGAAGAAACAAGTCAAAACCATCGTCTGCAAAATCAGTTTCTCTTAAGTTGCAGAAACAGTATTCATCTGGAACACAGCTGATTCCTATTATTATGCCTTTCTCTCTTCTAACCTTGTAGTACTTGTCAGGAAGCTCATCAAGGTATATAGTGTCCATTATCTTGAGCCCAAAAATGTCACATGCATGAACTCCAAAAACAATGAATGGCTCCACGTTTTCAATGACTTCATTGTACTCTGCTTTTGAAATGCTAAACTCGAATATCTTCTCCTTAGGCAGGAAGAAAAACTTCTTTGGTGGCATTATTGTCCTGTTGTACTTAAACTCGATTTTTCTTACGTCGTCTATTTCTCTGAAATCATAGAACTTTTCAGATATCTTCACTGGAGCATAAAGTACTCCCCACTCTTTTAAACGTTCGAGGAACTCATAAGTATTTTCTTTTGGCAACTTAACGTATCTCAACTCTATCACCCCATTAATGTACACAAATACTCTTAATGAACACTTTTATTCATCTTCATCGAACGGTTGTTTCATGTATAAAAAAGCATTTCTAAACCCTTAGCTTTTTAACCAAAGGTTTAACATGGCAAATTCACTCCCAAAAACTACTTCATTCAATCTCTAGGCACTAAAAGCTTACACCAATGTCTAAACAAATCACATTAATGTAAAAATTTGTTCTTAAACGTCCACACACCACAAAAATACAAAGGATATTTGGTCATTTCCTCTCAAACATGAAGATCAATAAACTCACTAAATACATCCGGAAATCGAATAAAACGCCTTCGCTAACAGTTCCTTCTGATCGAAACCTTTTAAAAACTTTAGTGAGTAAATGAATGTGAGTGAACATCCTCCAAAGAGTTTCAATAAGACTTTAGAAGAATTGAAAGCTATTGAAAGGAGAGAAAAGTAAAAAGATGCCTCTTCTATACTTCTACCCTTATCTACAAAGAAATCCGGTAGAAATGTTAACATTCCAAAAAATGCAGCAAGCACTATAAAGTTCATGAGACTTAATCCAAACACATTTTTTGGTATTGCAAAATTTACTCCTTCAACTTGTCTCACTTCACCTTTAACTCCATGAATTAATGCAATCCCAATCAAAGCACTCACTAATGAAATGATTACAAAAGAATATCTCCACTCCAAAGCAAGAGCTATAGGAACAACAATTGCTGGGGCAATAGTACTGCCTACTGGGGGGCCAATCATGAAAACTCCTAATGCTGAGCCCTTTTTCTCTTTATAAACTTCACTTATCAAAGCTGTGGATGGTGCATAATAAAGGCCAGCAAAAACACCATAAAGTGCTCTAACACTTATTAAGTGCCAATATTGTTTTTGCAAAAACCATTAAAGAGCTAGCCAACGAATAACCAAGAATACTAATTACCACAAGTCTTTTTCTTCCAATCTTATCTCCAAAATACCCCGCTTGAGCGTTTGTTATACCAAGCTCATTTTTAATGATTGGAATAAGAGGAGGAATAGCCATTCTATGTACGTAGTTGAATATCCACCCAAGAGAGAGCAATAAGAGGAGTCTCCTATGCATATTTTAAATGAAAAATTAAGCGTTTAAAAAATTATCGAAGAGTTAACTATAAAAAGAAGAAGAAAAAATGAAAAATCGAATTACCATGGTTAGTAAACTTTTGGCTCTAGAAATTTATCCAAATCTAAAAGACCTTGACTTCAGGATACTGAGAGGGGTAGAGCTAAATATGCGTCATTACGAATGGGTACCCTTAGAAACCATTGCAAAATTTGCAAGAGTAGATATCGAAACTGTTTCTCATCGACTTGGAAAACTCGATAATTGGGGCCTTGTGAGAAGGAGAAGTGACATAGGATACATAGGGTACCAACTCACAATACATGGGTACGATGCTCTGGCTATAAGAACATTTGCTCAAAAAGGTATTATCAAAGCAATAAGTCAGACTCAGATAGGGGTAGGAAAAGAGGCTGATGTGTATATCGGAATAACGCCAAATGAGGAGAGAGTAGCGGTTAAATTTAATCGAGTTGGCAGAACTAGTTTTACAAGAATAAAACTATACCGACCAAATCTTATAGATAAACGGCATATCTCATGGCTATATGTCTCCCGGCTTGTTGCCCAACGAGAGTACGAAGCATTGCAACTTCTAAGTCCAATAGCCAAGGTTCCAAAGCCAATCGCATGGAACAGACACACAATCGTTATGGAGTTTATAGATGGCGTTGAGTTAATAGAATTGACTGATACAGATTTAACAGAAGAAGAAGCTCTTGAGGTGCTTAACAAAGTTTTAGAGGAATATAAGAAGATAGTGGAATTTGGGATAATCCATTCTGACATGAGTCTCTACAACATAGTCCTTAAAAGTAATGGAGACATATTAATAATTGATTGGCCCCAATACCTTACAAGTGCATTCCCCGATGCTAGGTACTACCTTAAAAGAGATCTCCAAGTACTCTTAAATTCATTCAAGAAAAAATGGAGAGTGCAAGTGGAACGGAGCAAAATCTGGAAGGAGTTTGAATCGAGTCTTCAAAAAAGCCTTAAAAAGGAGTAATAACCATGAAAAAAGAAGAACTTGCAATAAATATTTTCAAAGAAGCTCAGAAAGCCCTAAAGGGCAAAAAGTTAGATGTAGCAAAGGAAAAATTTGAAAATATTATAAGATTGACAGAGGATTCCCACCTATGGCTGTATTTTGAAGCCTGCTTCGGTTTAGTGGAGGTCTATATAGAGAAAGAAGACTACAAAAGCGCAATGGATAGTGCATTTAAAGCTCTTTTACATGCTCCAAATCAGGGGATGTACCTTCTAGGAGTGGAAAGAGTGAGAAGTGTTCTTGCAATAATAAAGAAAAGTGGAAGATTAAGCGATCTCACTGACAGTTTCCATAAGATAAAGGAAAAAGAGGACAAAAATGAGGAGTTATATTATTTTTCAAAAGCCTTAAATGCCCTAGCAAGAGAAAACTACAAAGAAGTCTACCCAATAGCAGATAAGTTAAAAACAAATGAACTTAAAAACATCTTATATTCACTCTTAAAATCTTAAAATAAATTTTTAAGCAATTTATTCAAGTATTCTTTTTCAGGTTTTACAGGGAAGTTATAAGGTTCTTTGCTTGGTTTTTCATTGTAATAAGGCCTGTTACATCCAGGGCATCCGTGAGTCATGAACACTCTTTCGCTAAGAACTTCTAAAAGTTCCTCTTGTGAAAAACCAAAATCAACAATCATCCCCCTTCTAAATTCAAAATCTTCAACCCTTTTTATCCCATTTTTGATTAAATAAAGGCCTATTTGCATTAATCTATATCTGTAAAGACTTGGAGCTGTCTTATTCTCTAAAGCGGTTCCTTTAATAGGAGTAAATGCAAATATAGACACTTCTGCCCCAATATCATATGCCTCCTGAATTGTACTCAAAAAGGCCTCCTCAGTCTCCCCCAGTCCGAATATCAAATGAATGAACGCCTTTCTCTCCCCGAAAATCTTTATAACATCCTTTGCAAAGTTCCACATTTCACTCCAAGAATACCATGAATCCTTTACCTTATTATAAACTTCCTCACTCGCAGCATCCAAGCCCACTCCTATGTAATCAACACCCAGTTTTTTGAATGTTTTAAGGGATGCCTCCTCCACTGGTGTAATTGAAAGAGAGGCCGGTAAACCAATGGGGGAAAGACTCTCAAGAATTGCTACGACATCTTCTTTAAGGCCAGGATAATCTATAGTTTGGATGCATAGTCTTGCAAATTTCGTTTTCTCAAGCTTAGAGACTACATCTTTTAAGTCAAATACTGGCCAAGTTATCCTTGAAAGTTTTTCTACATCGGCCCTACTTTTTCTCGCCTGTACACAAAAAGCACAATTATTAATACATCTTCCTTCATGATATGTCATAAAATATGCTGTTGTTGGCCTTGCTAACATTTGACCCCTTTTTAACCCCAACATTATTGCTGTTCCATATGAAACTCTTATTTTCATGCCTTTTTCCTCCTCCATAATCTAAGAATCATAAGGTTTAGTAAGGATAAAAATGTTAGTATAGGGAGAAAGAAGAACACCGATTTATAACCCTCACTTTCTGCGAGGTATCCAAGGGCCAAAGGCCCTGATAGATAACCCAAATCAAAAAACATCGTATATATGCTTGAACCTACTCCCCGGATGTTCTTGGGAAGAGCTGCCAAGGCTAACATCTGAAGAGCTGGAACAGTCAACCCAAATCCCATTCCCAAGATAGCCGCACTTAGATACGCTTCTGGGGGTAGGAGATATATAACTAAAATGCCATAGGATATTGAACTTAGAAGCAGTCCCACTAACGCCACAGGAACTGGACCCCTCTTGTCAGCCTCCCTTCCACCAAAAACCCTTGTTAAAATGCTAAAGCCACCCATTACACTAGCGTAAACTCCAAAAACACTTGTACCAAATCCCAAAAGCTTGTAATATGCAGGAAGGAAAGTATACATCCCACTGTATGCAAAGACCATGAAAAATAATGAGAGCGCTGCAAAAATAAATGAGAGGTTAACAAGCTCTTTATAAGATCTCTTTCTTTCCTCTTCTTCTTTGACATGCATTTTGTCTTTAATCTCTCTGTATGCATTTAAAACAAAGAAAAATCCTATTAAAGAGAGTATGACAGTTAAAATAAATGCGGAATGAAATCCCAAGTACTCTGCAACAAACCCTCCCACAGCTGGCCCAAGGAGCTGACTTACAGAAAACATCGTTCCTCTCCATCCAAGTGTCTCCCCAACTCTACCTTTCGGAGCAAGGGTAATAGCGGTCGAGAGAGAGGAAGGGAAGAAAAATGCTGCTGCAACTCCATGCAATGCTCTACCTACTGCAAAAATAACTAAACTCTTCATAACAAAAGACAGAATATAAAAAAACCCTGCAAGGGCTCCAAAAATCGCACCAACCATCATGACCTCAAAGCTCTTTCCTTTATCCCCTAAAATACCCCCTAGGGGTTTTAAAATAAGTGCAAAAATTGACGAGACAGAAGCTACTATCCCCACAATAAAAGGACTGGCCCCAAAGGTTATTGCCAAGGGAGAGATTAACGGAGCCACCAAAACATACCCCAAGAAGAAGAAAAATGCCGAAAAATGGAGAAACCATAGGTCTTTTCTCTCCATATTTTATCCCCTAAATTCTCGTCTCTGGTCCTTCCATGCCCTCCTTCATATATGCAACGCTCATGTGTTTCGTGTTCTTGGCAAAGCCTACGTTCCCATTTTTATCAACCATGATTATTCCCATATTTTCAGAACCAAAATATCTAGTTGCAAGCTCTATCGCAGCTTCACTTGCCTTTTGAGCATTTAAACCAAACCTAACAAAATCTGTAGCAGTTTTAGCAAGAGAAAGCTTTATGGCAACCTCTCCAAGTCCTGTACATGAAACTCCAGCAAACTCATTTGCATAAGTTCCGGCACCTATTATTGGAGTGTCTCCCACTCTTCCAAACATCTTTAAGAAAACCCCTCCAGTGGATGTACCTGCAACTATTTCTTCACCATCAAATGCCACAGCACCAACAGTGCTCCTAAGGACTTCCGGGTATTCCTTTATAAGCTCACTAATCTTTTTCCAGTGGGGAATCCTGCCTTTTTCAAGAAATTTTTCTCTAAGCTTTTTCCATTGTTCAACTCTCTCCTCGATTATTGGATTGTATTCTTCAAATCCCATCAGACGAGCAAATTTAACGGCTCCTTCCCCAGCAAGGAGAACGTGATCAGTCTTTTCCATGACCTTTCTTGCAATACTTATTGGGTTTTTTACCCCCCAGATACTAGCTACTGCACCAGCTTCAAGATTAGATCGCATAATAGCTGCATCCATTTCAACTTTCCCATCCAACGTCAGAACACTCCCTGTTCCAGCATTAAATATTGGATTGTCTTCTAATGTTTTGACTGCCTCTTCAACAGCGTCAATAGCTGAACCTCTTTTTAGCTCCTCCCATCCAACCAAAACGGCATTTCTTACTCCCTTCATCACCTTGGGGATTCTTCCCTCATCCTTTATTGTACCCGCTCCTCCATGAACAATGATAGCAATCATCAAAAATCACCACCCAATAATGTCTTCGAATGGTTAAAAGCATTGTGGAAACGAAAAACAGTTCATGTACAATTCTTAATAGTCTCTTCCACTATCTAATTCCCTCCCTCCCAAAGGGCGAGGCTTGAAAAAACTCAAAGATTTTCCTAAAGTCCAAAATTGAAGAAAATCTCCTACGTTCTCAACTCAAACTCATGTTAATTATTGTTTCCCCTATGTTCCCAATATATTCAAGTACCCTACGATAGCTGTCCATGGCAATCGATTTTCTGTAATCTATTGATTCTATGTAATTCTTTAGCTCGAGCATTATTTCATCAATCTTCTTCAGATCCTTCTCAGTTATCTGAGACATTACTTTCCGTATCATTCCTTTCAAGTATTCAATATCAAGATCGGGATCAAAGTTCTCCGCAATCCTCACTATATGATCCCCTATCCTCTCAATATTGCGTACTATAAAGAGAACTCCAAGAAGATCAAAGTTCCTTTTAATAAACTCTCTATCTTCTCCTATACTTCCTCCAGAGAGAGCTTTGTTTACAGTCCTCAACGTGAGGAAATAAAAGCGATCGAGTTCGTTCTCAAGGCCATTGATGTCTCTGAGAACCTCCTTTCTCTCGAACTCATTTATAAGTGCCAAATCCTCTATCATGGAAACTAGGATCGAGGTCAACCGCTCTATTATCTCCTTCAGGTTAACCTCCTCATCTGCCAGCAGACTCTTGCTTGTAATCCTAAGAGGCTCTTCTAGAATTATCTCCAAACCTGGAAGATTTTGGATTGTTTGGCGTATTTTTACTTTGTAGAGTGGCATGTCTTCTGTGAACTTCACGTCGATAATATCATACCCCTGGATATAAGCAGAGATCAACAATCTAACCGCCATATCTGGAGAAATCTCTTTGGAAATTACAAGTTCTTTGCTCTCAGTTACTTCCTTAGGTTTTTTAGGGAGTATCAAGAGTGATCCATCAGGATTAATAGCTATTGGAACTACATCCCCCTGTTTTAATTCATTCTCCTTAACCCACTTCTTCGGGAGAGAGATTATGTAGGAACTCCTGCCTGTAAATTGTATCTTTCGAAACTCCATATTATCCCACCAATCTATATAGAAATTCACTTCCAGTATAAACCTTTCGATAACTTATTCTTCCTCTATAATTCTTCTCATCCACGTGCCCCTCAAGAACCAAATAAAACCAAAAAGCCCGGCAATCACGTTACTAAGACCCATCCCAAGGAAGACTCCTATCGAAGATCCAAGAATCAAGTAGCCTAATAGATAACTAAGAGGAATCCTCAATCCCCAGAGCCTCAAAATTCCAAGCACCATGCTCTTCTTTGTATGTCCTGAGGCTCTAAAAACGTTATTCACAACAACAAAGATGCCATTAAAAAAGGCACTGAGGTTAAGAAGTACTTCCAAACGATAGCACTCTCCTTTATCACAGCCTTATCATCAAGAAAAATCCTAAATATCGGGACTCTCAAAATACCTATCACTACAACCGCAGTGGTGGCTATAATCACATTAACTATCATTGTTCTCTCTGCAATTCGCTTTGCTCTTTTGTAATTTTCAGCCCCAACATTTTGAGCGATCATAGTCCCCATGGCCATGCTTATTCCTCTAGAGATACTAGTAAGAAAGTTCACAAGCCGGGTTGTAATAGTGTAAGCTGCATAACTGACCTTCTCCCCGCCGTGAAGGGTTAACCCCTCGCTAAGGCGGGGAGGTTTGAGGGGTTTCATTAAAGCTCGTTAATGAGCTTCTCAACCCCTCGGGGAGGGTCTTCCCCCCATTACCCCTACCCACCGTTAAACCCAGCAGGCTCGGGGTTATCCTTCTAACAATCTTCTTTAAAATGTTGAAAGCACCAACCAAGTCTGCATTAAAAACAAGCTCCCCTGCGGGACACTTAAATAATCCTCTAACAAAGCGGGCCCCTTCATGGGGCTTCCCGCAGAAGGGGCAACGCTTAGAAGTGAAAGCCTCATTCACAACTTCAACGCTAATACCATACTCCTCAGCAACTTCTTTG